>JBPCMC010000397.1:0-13137 GCA_051002645.1 Thermomicrobiales bacterium | reverse complement strand
TCGGCCCCGCGACAGCGCGGCGCGAAGATGGCAATCTCCGCCTCGGGCGGCATCGCCGGATCGGTGAGCGGCGGCTGCGTCGAGGCGGCGGTCGTCGATGTGGCGCAGGAAGTCTTGCGCACCGGGCTGCCTCGCCTCGTCTCCTACGGCGTCGCGGACGAACTCGCCTTCACCGTCGGCCTCTCCTGCGGCGGCGAGATCGACGTCTTCGTGGAACCGATCAAGGGGAACTGATGGACGTCACCTTCCTCCGCTCATTAGAAGCCGCCATCGCGCAGCGGCAGCCCGTCGCCACCGCCACGGTCATGGAGGGCCCGCTCGTCGGCGCCAAACTGCTCGTCGCCCAGGATGGTGCGATTATCCATGGCACGAGCAATGATGATGCGGCGGACAGCGCACTCGCCTCGCTCGCCACCGACATGCTCCGCGAGCGACGGACCGAGGAGCGCGGCGTCACGTTGGCGGGGAACGACGCGCGCGTCTTCGTGGAGTCATATTTGCCGCCGCCAAGTCTCGTGGTGATCGGCGCGGCGCATATTGCCATCCCGTTGACGCAAATGGCGCAGGGCCTCGGCTTCGATGTGACGCTGATCGACGCGCGCGAGTGGTTCCTGACCGAGGAGCGCTTTCCGCATGTCGCGCGGCGCATCCTCGCCTGGCCCGATAAGGGGTTAGCACAGGTGCCGCTCGACACGGAGACGTACCTCGTCATCCTCTCGCATGACCCGAAGTTCGAGCGGCCCGCGCTGAAGTACGCGCTCCCCTTCCCGCTCCGCTATATCGGCGCCATCGGTAGCCGGAAGACGCACGCGGACCGCATCGCCACGCTGCGCGCCGAGGGAGTCAGCGAGGACGATCTCGCCCGCATCCACGCGCCGATCGGTCTCGACATCGGCGCGGTGACGCCGGAGGAAGTAGCAATCAGCATCCTCGCCGAGATGCTGGCGGTGCGTGCCGGGCGACCGGGCGGATTCATGCAATCCGAGCGCGGCGGCAAGGGCAAGGCAGCGTGACAAAGCACGGCACCGTCGCTGCCGTCGTGCTCGCCGCCGGTTCGTCGTCCCGCCTCGGACAGCCGAAACAACTCGCGCCAATTGCCGGTCGCCCCGCACTGGCCTACACGCTCGATGCGTTGCGCGCGTCCGACGTCCGCCGCATCTTCGTCGTACTCGGCCACACCGCCGACGCGGTATCGGCGGCGCTCGACCTCACGGATGTGACAGTCGTGCGCAACGAGGAGTATGCCGAGGGTCAGAGCACGAGCGTCCGCGCCGGTATCAAGGCATTGCCGGACGATGTTGGCGCGGCGCTGATGGTCGTCGGCGATCAGCCGATGCTCTCGCCCGCCGTGGTGAACGCCATCGTCGCCGTCTTCAACGAGACCGGCGGGCCGTTCATCGTGCCCGTCTACGCGGGGGAATGGGGCAACCCCGTCCTGCTTGCCCGCGCGACGTGGCCGCTGCTTGACGGGCTGAAGGGCGATACCGGCGCGCGACCGATCCTCCGCAAGCACATGGACATGGTGCTCGAAGTGCCGGTCGATGGCCCGCTCCTCGACGACATCGACACCCCCGATGATTACGCGCGCATTCGCGAGCGCATGGAGGGTCCGCGATGACAGCCAGCGACTCTCCCGTTTACCTCGATCCGAAACTGGCGACGGCCGTCATCATCGCCGATGCGCGCGGCATCCTCCTGCAGCAGCGGGCGATGGAGCCGCGTCGCGGCCTCTGGACCTTTCCGTCGGGATATGTGGATCGTGGCGAGCAGGTGGAGCGCGCGGCGGAACGCGAGGTACGCGAGGAACTCGGCGTCGCCGTCCGTCTCACCCACTTGCTCGGCGTCTATTCGGAGCCCGGCAATCCCGTCGTCCTCGTCGTCTATACCGGCGATGTCCTTGACGATGCAATGACGACGGTGCAGGAGGCGGAGATCAGCGCGATCGGCTACTTCCGCCCCGACGATCTCCCGCCGCTCGCCTTCGCGCATGACGAGACGATCATCGCGGACTGGCAGGCGTTCGTGCGCGATGGGCGGGAGGTTCTGCCCCGATGAGAGCATCCGTCATTCCGCCTGGCAGCGCGTCGTATGCTGCCCTCGCTGGCTCGGTGCTCGCCCATGACGTTGAGGTGACGACGGGCGACGGCAAAGTCCGCCTCCGCAAGGGTCGCGTGCTCCGGGCAGAGGACGCGCCTGTGCTGGCAGCGGCGCAACGCACGCTGCACGTCCTCTCGCTCGACGACGGCGATGTGCATGAGGACGCGGCGGCGCGCCGACTGGCGCAGGTCGTCGCCGGAACCGGTCTGGTCATCGGTGACCCGCACGAGAGCATGATGACGCTCCGCGCGGCGCATCGCGGTCTCCTCTCGGTCGATGCCGACCGTTTGCTGGCGGTCAATTGCGTGCCGGATATGTCCGTCTGGACCTTGTATGATGCGCAACTCGTCAAAGAGCAGCAAGCGGTCGCCGGCGTCAAAGTGACTCCCCTTGTGACACGCGAGGAGATGTTGCGGGAGGCCGAGCAGGCTGCGAGCGGCGATCCAGCGGTCATCCGCGTGCTACCGTTTGTCCATCGACGCGCGGGCGTGCTCGTCCGCGAGGAACTGATACCGGCGGCGGGCGAGCGATTCCGCGAGGCGATCACCGCCAAGGTGGAATGGTTCGGCTCCGCGATCAGCGCTATCGTCCATGCCGGTAACGACGTGCAGAGTGTCGCCGATGCACTGCGGCACCTAATCGCGGGCGGCGCGGACATGGTGCTCTGTGCGGGCGTCACGTCCACGGACCCGCTGGATGTCACCGTTCAGGC
This sequence comes from Thermomicrobiales bacterium, assembly GCA_051002645.1. GTDB lineage: Bacteria > Chloroflexota > Chloroflexia > Thermomicrobiales > JALYUS01 > JALYUS01. Next base: position 10,328 of record JBPCMC010000397.1, on the reverse strand, counting down.
ATTGGACGCACTCGGCGTGCGCTGGGAGAAACGGGGCGTCCCGGCGCACCCCGGCAGCACGTACTGGCTCGCCTACCTGGGCGATGTGCCGATCCTCGGCATGGCGTCGTGCGGCATGTTCTCCCGCGCCACCGTGCTCGACCTGATCCTGCCGCGCTTCTTCGCCGGGCAGCGGGTTGATGCGCGGATACTGGCGGCGCTCGGGCACGGCGGTCTGCTCAACAAGGGAATGGCCTATCGCTTCCCCGAGTACGCAAGCCCGCAAATCGCCGCCGACCCGGAGTGACGAAGGAGCACCGATGAAGACACTGGTGACGGGCGCAGCGGGCTACATCGGCAGCGTGACGACCGAAGTCCTCATCGCCGCCGGGCATGAGGTAATCGCCCTCGACAGCCTCGAACTCGGTCACCGCGCGGCGGTCCACGACGATGCAACCTTCGTGCAGGCCGATTTGCGCGACTGGCAGGCAGTCATGGATGTTTTCGCCGCGCACCGGCCCGATGCGGTCCTCCATTTCGCCGCCTATGCGCTCGTCGGCGAGAGCATGGAGCGGCCCGATCTCTATTTCTCGAACAACCTCGTCAGCGCCTGCAACCTCTTCGAAGCGATGTTCGCCCACGACTGCCTGCGCTTCGTCTTCTCATCGTCATGCACCGTCTACGGGCAGCCCGATACCATGCCGGTGACCGAGTCGTTGCCGCGCCGCGCGCTCAATCCCTACGGCCTGACGAAAGTGATGATCGAAGAGATGATCGAATGGCATGTGACGTTGCGTGGTCTGCGCGCGGCGATTCTCCGCTACTTCAACCCGGCAGGCGCGACGGAGCGCTGCGGCGAGGATCGCCCCTATGAGACGCACCTTGTACCGCTCGCATTAGCCGTCGCGGAAGGCAAATTGCCCCATCTGCCCATCCTCGGCACCGACTATCCGACGCCGGACGGCACCTGCATCCGCGATTACATCCATGTCGTCGATCTCGCGGAGGCGCACGTCCGCGCACTCGAAGCGCTGGGCAATCACGAGCTGCTTGCCCTTAATCTCGGTACCGGCAACGGTGTCTCGGTGCGGCAAATCGTCGACGCCGTGCGTGGCGCGACCGACCGGCCCGTGCCCGTCGTTGAAAGCGCGCGGCGGCCCGGCGGTGCGGACGCCGCCGTCGTCTATGCCGACCCGTCGCTCGCCGCCGAGATATTGGGCTGGCGCGCGACACGCGGCCTCGATGAGATGATCGAGAGCGCCTGGGCATGGCGACAGCGCCACCCACGCGGATACGCCCAGTAGCAACCAGCAGACATACGGCTCGGCGAAAGCCAGACCCGGCCACGCGTTACTCGGGATGGCATTTGTCTCCTCAACCGCTTGCGAGTACGGTAGGGCCCTATCTGTGATAGGCTTACCGCCTGACAGATCGATGACGTCACGGGAGGGCGTTTGGGGATGTTCATGCACGCGGGCAAGCCGATGCGCGGCCAGGAGCAGCCGACACGCGAGGCCATTGCCGGCCTGCCGCAACTGCATATCTCGCGGCATCCCGTCGTCGCGCACAAACTGACCCGTTTGCGGGATACGACGACCGATAGCGCCGCCTTCCGGGGCGCGATGACGGACCTCACCGTCTGCCTCGCCTATGAGTCGCTGGCGGCGATGCGGCCTACAGCGACCCACGTGCGGACGCCGCTCGAAGAGACAGATGGTGCGACGTTGAGCGAGCGGTATGCCATCGTGCCCGTCTTGCGCGCCGGGCTGGGTATGGTCGATGGCTTCCTCTCGCTCTTCCCCTCGTTGCAGGTCTGGCACATCGGTCTCTACCGCGACGAGGCGTCGCTCCAACCCGTCACCTATTACAATCGCCTCCCCCGCCTCGCCACGGTCGATACCTGCTTCGTCCTCGATCCGATGCTCGCCACCGGCGGCAGCGCGGTACAGACGGTGACGATTCTCAAGGAGTGGGGGGCGCGGCAGATCTCGTATGTCGGCGTGATCGCCGCGCCGTACGGCGTGCAGCAACTGGTGGGCGCGCACCCCGACGTCACCATTCATGTGGCGGCGCTGGATCGCGCGTTGAATGACGATGGCTACATCGTGCCGGGACTCGGCGACGCCGGTGACCGCTTGTACCGCACCGGCAGTGCAGCAGCGGCCGCTGACGAGTCTGAATGATCCGTTACGAACCCGAGGGAGGGAAAGCAGATGACGAATCTTCTTGAGCGCACGACGGCACAACGGCCCGGCACATGGGAGACGGATCTCTCGGCGAACATCATCGCGCAGATGCGTGTCGTCGGGTCGCCGCTCGTCTCGCCGGACGGTCGGTACGTCGCCTACGTCCAGGATTACAACCAGCGGGCGGATATTTGGGTCGTGCCGGTGGGCGGTGGCAATGCGCTGCTCGCGACGGCGGATGCCCCCTGCACGCCCGCCTTCACCGGCGGCGCGGGCGCCGGGTTCGCGTGGACGCCCAACAGCGCGAGTCTCGTCTACACCTCCCCGGACGACGGCAAGTTGCGCCGCGTCTCCCGCGATGGCGGGCGAGCGAGGAAAGTCAGCGATGGTGAGGGTGGCAACGCCTCCCCGAGCGTCGCCCCGAATGGGGCGTTCGTCGCCTACCTGGTGGATCGCGGCGATGTCGATGAGCAGATGTTCATCGCCGTGCGGGACCTCGACACGAAGACACCGACGACCCGGCGCATCACGCCAGAGGGCATCTTTGCGATTGACCCGCAGGTCTCGCCGGACAGCACGCATCTTGCCTGCGTCTTGTCCGATACCTACGGTCGCTGGAGCCACGACTCCCAAATCGCCGTGATCGATCTCACTTCAGGCGCGATCCGCGTGCTGACGCCGACCGAAGAAGTAGTCAACAACTCGCCGCGCTGGTCGCCGGATGGTGCGACGCTCGCCTTCGTCTCCGACCGCTCGGGGTACGCCAACATCTGGACGATTGCGGCGGAGGGCGGCGAGCCACGGCAACTTGTGCCCGAAAATTGCGAGCAGGGAGAGCCGCGCTGGTCGCCCGATGGGCGGCGGATCGCCTACACGCGCAACCAGGATGCCGACATCCAGATCATGGTCGCGGAGATCGACTCGGGGCAGAGCGAAAAGATTTCCACCCAGCGCGGCGTACACAACAGCCTCTCGTGGACGCGCGACGGCGAGCGGGTTGTTGCGCTCCATCAGAGCCCGGAGCGTGCGCCGAATGTCGTGCTCTACGGCAGTGACAGCGACCAAACCGAGTGGCTGACAAGTGGCGCACCAGGTGGCCTGAGCGATCCGGAGGCGTTCGTCTATCCTGAGCATGTCTCGTGGCGCTCGACAGACGGCACGGAGGTCTACGGACTGCTGCTCACCCCGCAGCGTGTCGTCCCCAATCGACACCCGGCGCTCATCCACATCCACGGCGGCCCGACCGCACAGACGATGATGCAATGGGACCCGATCTCGCAGTATTGGGTCGCGCGCGGTTGGACGGTGCTGAAGCCGAACTTCCGTGGCAGTACCGGGTACGGGCGGAAATACACCGACCTCCTGCACGGCACCTGGACCGATCTCGACTTGCAGGACAATGTCACGAGCGTCAACGTCCTGCGCGAGCGCGGGTTGGTGGACGAGCGGCGCGTCGTCGCCTGGGGCGGGAGCGGCGGCGGCCTCGCGACCTTCGCCTGCATGGCGATGGCACCCGGCAAATTCGCCGCCGGTGTCGCCTTGTACGGCGTCAGCGACTACGTCAATTTCCGCCACCAGACGGACCGACTGGCACGCTACCTCTTCGATGCGGAACTCGGGCCGATTGAAGAGAACTACGATCTCTGGGTGCAGCGCTCGCCCGTCACGCACGCCGCCCAGACCGAGGGTCCATTGCTCGTCCTGCACGGCGACGCGGACAAACGGGTACCGCCGGAGCAGGGCGAGGCGATGGTGCGCGCGCTCGAAAAGGCAGGCAAGACCGTCGAACATCAGGTCTACGAGGGCGAAGGGCACGGCTGGCGAAAAGTCGCGACGATCCGGGATTATATCAATCGGATGGAGGCGTTCCTCACCCGTCATGTGCTTGACCGCTGAACGACCAAGGGAGTAGAGACGGATGGCAACGATGACGAACGGCGGACGGCTGGTCATTCGCGGCGGTCGCCTCGTGACGGAATCGGCGCTCGTCGATGCCGATCTCATCGTGCAGGGCGAGCGTATCGTCGGCATGACCGTTGATGCGGAGGTGCGACCGTCCGACCGCGTGATCGACGCGACCGGGCTGCTCGTGCTCCCCGGCGGCGTCGATGCCCACATCCACGCGCGCGAGCCGGACAAGCCGTTGCGCGAGGGGTTCCACAGCACGACGATGGCGGCCGCAGCGGGCGGCATCACGACCATCATCGAGATGCCGCAGGCCGAACCTGTCGCCGCCGACGGCGATTCGTACCGTGTGCGTCGCGACGCCGCCGAGCGACATGCCGTCATCGACGTGGCGATGTACGGCGCGGTCGTCGGCGGCAAGACGACACCGGCCGACCTCGACGCGATGCGGGCAGCGGGCGCAATCGCCTTCAAGGCATTCATGGTCGGCGGTTCCGCCGGTATGGAACCGGTCAGCGATGTGGACATTCTCCGTACCCTCGAAACGCTGCGTGCGAGCGGCATGATTTTCACCGTCCATGCGGAAAACGCCGCGCTCGTCGCCGAGGGGATCCGACGGATGCAGGCGGAGGGACGCACCGATCCGCTCGCTCACGCCGACTCGCGTCCCGCGCCGTACGAAGCCGAGGCGGTCCAGCGGGCGATCTTCCTCGCGGAGGTAACCGGCGGGCGGTTGCATATCGCGCACGTCTCGTCTCAACTGGCGCTGGAATTCATTGAGGGCGCGAAGGCGCGCGGCGTCAACGTCACCGCCGAGACCTGCCCGCAGTATCTCGTGATGGACGTCTCCGACCTCGCGCGCAAGGGCGGCTTCGCGCGTTGCGCGCCGCCCCTCCGCACGCGCGGCGATGTCGAGGCGATGTGGCGCGGCCTCGCCGCCGGCACGCTCGATTTCGTCTGCTCCGACCATTGCGGCTATACAATTGAGTCCAAAGAGGCAGGCTGGACGAATATCTTCGACGTGCCGCAGGGCCTCTCGGTCATCCAGCACATGCTACCGATCGTGTACGACGCGGCGGTCAATGTCCGGGGCTGGACGTGGCCCGACATCGTCCATCGCACCGCGACGATGCCCGCGCGCCTCTTCGGGCTCGCACCGCGCAAGGGATCACTGACCATTGGCGCCGATGCCGACATCGTGCTCTACGATCCGCACGCCGAAACGACGGTGACGCGGGACGGGCTCTTCACGCGGCAGCAGTGGTCGGCTTTCGAAGGCCGCAGCTTCCGTGGCCGCGTCGTACGCACGCTCGTGCGAGGTCAGGATGTCTACCGGGATGGCGAGATCGTTGCCCCAATGGGCTTTGGGCGATTCTTGACACCGGAGTATGCGCGCCCGGTCGAGGTAGGCGGATGAGCCTCGCGGATCAGATCTATACGCTGCGAGGCGGGACGGTCATCGACGGCAGCGGCGCACCGGGCGTCCGAGCGGACATGCGTATTGAGGGCGACCGGATAGCCCTGGTTGGCGCCGACCTCCCGCCCGTCGGCACCATCGTCGAGGCGGACGGGTTGGTGATCGCACCCGGATTCATCGATATGCATTCGCACTGCGACCTGATGGCCGTCTTCGATCCGGCGGTCAGCCCGAAAATCCGCCAGGGGATCACGACCGAACTGATCGGACAAGATGGCCTCGGTGAAGCGCCGGTGCGCCCGGAGGCCATCGCCCACTGGCGCACCCATCTCTCCGGGCTCAATGGCGATCCGTCACCCGATTGGGGATGGGAGACGTTCGGCGAGTATTTTCCGCGCTGTGCCGGTGCTGCGACGAATATCGCCGCGCTCGTCGGCCACGGCACGATCCGCAACTACGTGATGGGGATGGAGAATCGCCCGCCGACACCGACCGAATTAGTCGCGATGCGCGAAATCCTCGACGCCAGTCTGCGCGCGGGCGCGTGTGGCCTTTCGACGGGACTGATCTACACACCGTGCGTCTACGCCGATACGGACGAACTGGTCAGTCTCGCGGAAATCGTCGCCCAGCACGCCTCCTTCATGGTCTTCCATATGCGCTACGAGGGGAAGGCGATTGAGACCGGCATGGGCGAGGTTTTCGCGATCGGCCGCCGCTCGGGCGGCCATATGCACATCTCGCATTTCAAGGCGCGCGGCCGCTGGGTATGGGGCAAAGCGATGCGCCTGCGCGAGATGGTTAACGACGCCCGCGCGTCCGGCTCGACCGTCACCGCCGACCAGTACCCGTACACGGCTGGGAGCACGATGCTCGGCGCGCTCCTGCCCCCGTGGATTCACGCCCTCGGCATTGACGGCATGACGGAGGTGCTGCGCACGCCGTCGCGCCGCGCGGAGATCAAGGGGCAAATCGAGCAGGGTCGCGAAGATTGGGAGAGCACCATCGTTGCGGGCAGTTACGATGTCATCTCCATCGCCAGCGTCAAGAATCCGGCGCATGAACCCATCGTCGGCAAGACGATTGCGGCGATTGCCCGACTCTGGGAGATGGAGCCATACGATGTCGTCGTCCGGCTGCTAATCGAAAACGACTACGCCGTCGGTATGGTGCATCACCTGATGGACGAGGAAGACGTCAAGACGCTGATGACCGCGCCCTGGCTCGCACCGGGCACGGACGGCCTGATGGGAGGGAAGCCGCATCCGCGCACCTACGGCACCTATCCGCGCATCCTCGGTCATTACACACGCGATCTCAGCTTGATGCCACTGGAAGAAGCGATCCGCAAGAGTACATCGCTCCCCGCCCAGATCATCGGGCTGAAGGATCGCGGCATCGTCCGGCCGGGCGCGTTCGCCGATCTGACACTCTTCGAGCCGCACCGCATCGCGGAAACGGCGACCTACGATGAGCCCCGCCAATTCCCGCTCGGCATTCCCTATGTTTTCGTTAATGGTCAGCCCGCCGTGTGGCAAGATGAGCAGACTGAGATACGCGCCGGGCGCACCCTCCGTCGCGAACTGCCGTCACCCGTGTCAACACGGGCATTGATCTAATTCTGACTTACACTCTCCTCGACGAGGTTCCGGGCGCGCCGCACTACCGCTTCAGCCAGGACCGTTGTCGGATCGATAACGGGGACCGCAGCGTCGCCATCTTTGAAGACGAGCGGCAGTTCCGTGCAGCCGGTAATTACCGCCTCGGCGCCGTGATCGATCAGAGAGCGCGCGGCAACGCCAACGAGATCGGTGACATCGCGACCGGTCTGCCCCGATTTGACGCAGTGAATCGCCCGCATCACGCACCGCTCCTGCGTCTCGTCGTCCGGCACAACGACTTCAATGTGGTGGCGGGCGAACCACTCCTGATAAAGTCCGACCGCGACGGTACCGCTGGTGGCAAGCAGTCCGACGCGCTCTATCGTCGGATACGTGACTTCAATCGCCGTCGCCGTCTCCTCCATCATATGCAGGAACGGCACGGGAATGTCGGCAGCGATACGCGGGAGGAATGCATGCGCCGTGTTGCATGGCACGGCGATGAATGAGACGCCCATCTCGACCAATGCCCGCGCGCCGCGTCGCAGCCACGGTGTCGGATCTTCGCCGCCGTGCAGAAGCGCGGTCGAGCGATCGGGCACCGTTGGATCCGCCCAGATGACGATGTGCAAATGATCCTGATCGCGCGTGGCGGGAGTTGCGGCGATGATCTTCGTATAGAAATCGGCGGTCGCCGCCGGGCCCATGCCACCGAGAATGCCGACGATTGGGCGCTGCATTGTCGCTCCTTACCTGCGCGTTTCCCAGGTCAGTATAATCGGCGCGTGGTATGCTTGCGACGATGGAAGCGATCAGATAATGACCGATACACAACCGACGACCATCGAGCCGGCAGAAGTCACCGCCGCCGCGCTCAATCGCTATCTCTACGGCGCCGACCCGACAGAACGGATCGTCGCTGTTGAGCGCGGCGGGGCGGATCGCGTCCGCGTCTACCGGCGCGTCGATGGACATGTCGCCGAGGAGCGGGCGTCGTTCCGGCCGTGGCTGCTCATGACCCACGAACCCGCGTGGACTGATTTGGCAAAGGATGTCCGCTCAACCCTCCTGGCGGGGGACGCTGACTACTGCTGGTTCGTCGAATTCCGCAACTGGACCATCTATCAGGAGGTCCGCAATCGCCTGCGCGACGCGGGCGAGGAAGCGCTCGTCTTCAACTCACCCGTCCAGCAGTATCTGATCAGTTCGGGACGGACGCTCTTCAAGGGGATGGTGTACGACGATCTCCTGCGTCTGCAACTGGACATCGAGGCGACTTCGCTCGATCCCGCCGCGCCGAACGCCCGCGTCTTCCTCGTCAGCGTGCGGACAAGCGGCGGCGCGGAACGGCTCTTTGGCGCAGCGGGCGAGGATGAAGCAACGATCCTCGACGATCTGACGGCCTTCATCCGCGACGCCGACCCGGACATCATCGAGGGTCACAACATCTTCAACTACGACTTCCCCTATCTGCTGGCGCGGGCGGCGGCCTGCGGCGTGACGCTCGCCTGGGGTCGGGATGGATCGGCGCTCCGGGTGGGGACGAACGCGCGCGCGCAGTTCAAGGTCGGCGCGCGCTCGATTCCCTACCAGCAGCACTTCATCTATGGGCGGCACATCATCGACACCTATCAGCAGATTCAGCGCTACGACGTGGCGGGCACGTTTTCCAGTTACGGCCTGAAGAACATCATCGAGGCGCTCGGCTACACGCGCGACGAGCGAGAGTTCATCCCCGGCGAGCAGATTGCCCGCGTCTGGGAGGAAGACCCGACGCGCGTCATCCGCTACGCGCTCGACGATGTGCGCGATGTCTCCGTCCTGAGCGAACTCTCAGTGCCGACCGAGTTCTACCAGTCGCAGATCGTCCCCGACGCCTTGCAGGATATCGCCACCAGTGGCCCCGGCGAAAAGATCAACGACCTAATGGTCCGTATCTACCTCGGCGAGCGGCAGTCCATCCCCCGCCCCGAGGCATCGCGCGACTATCCCGGCGGCTACGCCGATGTGCTGCGGACGGGCGTCTTCAAACCGGTGGTGAAGTGCGACGTGGCGAGCATGTACCCGAGCATCATGCTCACCTGGCGCATCGGCTCGCGTCGCGATCCGTTGCGCGTCACGCTGCCATTGCTGAAAACCCTGACCGAGCGGCGTCTGCACGCAAAAGCGGAAACCCGCCGTGCGTCTGGCCGCGAGCGTGGCTACTGGCAGGGCATCCAGGGGAGTTTCAAGGTACTCATCAACTCGTTCTACGGTAATCTCGGCTACTCGCGCGCCTTCTTCAATGACTTCGGCGCCGCCGCCGACGTGACACTCCGTGGTCAGGAGATCATCAAGTCGGTCGTGCGTACGCTCGAAGAGCATGGCGCGACACCGATCGAGGTCGATACCGACGGTGTCTATTTCGTGCCGCCGCCGTCCGTCGCGCCCGAGGAAAGCGAGGAGGAGCAGTTCCTGAAAGGGATCGCCGCAGCGCTCCCCGCCGGCATCGAACTGGCGTACGACGGCTCCTACACCGGCATGGTCTCCCTCAAGATGAAGAACTACGCCCTGATCGACCGCGACGGGCACACGATCCTCAAGGGCAGCAGTCTACGCAGCCGCCGCGAAGAGCCAATCCTCCGCGCGTTCCTACAGCAGGCGATCACGCTCTTTGTCGAGGGCTCGATGGACGCAGTGCGCGACTTGTATCTCAGTTTCGCGGAACGCATCCAGCAGAAGGCATACGATCCGCGCGAGATCTGCCGCTGGGAGACGGTGACGGAGAAGACCTTCTCCAGTGAGAGCAATCGCCGCCTCGCGGAAGCGGCGCGCGGCATCGCCGTCGGCGAGCGACTCGAAGTCTATCAGCGCATCGACGGTACGCTCGGTCGCCTGGAAAATTACGCCAGTGACGAGGACGTCTCGCACATGCTCCGCCGTCTCCATGATATGGCCGAGCGATTTGCCGAACTCTTCGAAGACAGCCGCGACCGCGAGTATCACTTCCCGCTGCTCACCGCCGGGAGCGACATTGCGAGCGTACGCATCGCGCGGCCAATCAAGCAGCTCGGCCTTTTTTGAGCAAACAAAAACGCTACCACGAATGGTAGCGGATTTGCCGACAAAGGAGGTTGGTAGCGGGGGTGGGATTCGAACCCACGACCTTTGGGTTATGAGCCCAACGAGCTGCCGCTGCTCCACCCCGCGACGACATGAGAAGGACTGAGGAGTGAGGAGTGAGGACTGCGCGGCGCCGAG
>JBPCMC010000396.1:0-3996 GCA_051002645.1 Thermomicrobiales bacterium | reverse complement strand
CGTAGGGGATGCCCTTGCGCTCGGCGTATTTGAACTGATCGAGGAGGCTCCGCTTCGGCTCGAAGGTCACTTCGGTCGGGATGTCCGCGCCGCGCAGTTCCGCCGCCAACTGGAGCGCGGGCAGGGGGTCGTCGTTCGGCAGGACGGTGACGAGCACCTTGGTGACACTCTCCGTCGCGCCCGCCATGCCGCGCTCTTCCATCACGACGAGCAGCCGTTCGAGGCCGACGGAGATGCCCGTCGCGGGGAGATCACGTCCGCCGAGCGCGCCGATCAGATTGTCGTACCGCCCGCCGCCGCCGAGCGAGCCGACGCCGCCCTCCGGCACGTATGTCTCGAAGACCGGTCCGGTGTAGTAATCGAGCCCGCGGGCGAGCGCGGGGAACATGACCGCCTTCCCCTCCGGCACGCCGAGCGCGGCGGCGTAGTCGAAGAGGTGCGACAGATCGTCCAATCCGGCCCGTGCGGCGGGAACGTCTTTCAGCAACTCGTTCAACTTCGCCAGCACGACATCGTTCGGGCCGGTGATGCCGACCAGTTCGAGGACGCGCGCCGCCGCCGCTTCGGGGATGCCGTGGTCGATCATCTCCTTGCTGACACCCTCGGGGCCAATCTTGTCCAGCTTGTCGATGGCGCGGATCAGCGTGACCGCGTCCCGCTCCGGCAGGTCTGCGTAGGGCGCGAGGGCGGCGAGGATGGCGCGGTGATTGACGCGGATCGCGTACTCCGAGAAGCCGCAACCAGCGAGGGCGGCGTTGTAGATCGCCACGCCCTCGGCGTCCGCGATGACGCTCTTCGTGCCGACGACATCCGTGTCGCACTGCCAGAACTCACGGAAGCGCCCCTTCTGCGGCCGGTCCGCGCGCCAGACGGGGCCCATGTGGTACCGCTTGAAGGGGAGCACCAAATCGTTCGCGTGCATCGCCACGACGCGGGCGAGCGGGATGGTCAGGTCGTACCGCATGCCGACTTCGCGCCCGCCGTGATCGGTGAAGCGATAGAGGAGTTTCTCGTCCTGGCCGATTTTCCCTTGCAGGACCTCGATTGCTTCCAGCGTCGGCGTGTCCAGCGGCTCGTAGCCGAACCGCTCGAAGACGCCGCGCAGCATCCCGGTCACTTGCTGCCGCACGCGCATCTGCGTCGGCAGGAAATCCCGGAACCCGCTCAAGACGCGGGGGTTCGGTCTTTTTGTTTTCTGGGAATCATCCCCTTTTATTGCCTCAGTCATTGTGAATACCTCGTTTCTGAGTGAAGGTCATCTCACTCGATCTAACACAAAATGTGTGGGGTTCGATCCGATGCTTGACCGGTATCGGAACTGCCCTTCGAGTTTGAAGCCGTAGGGGTGCCCGGTTTCGTTGTACTCCAACTTGTTCGTGCGGTAGAAAACGAGGATTTCAAAACCATTACGCTCATGCTCGATGATCAGACGATCCTTTCGTCCACTTGTTTGACCGTCCCAGTCGAGTTTGTTTCCGTCTAGGTAGTCTCGATAGTCAGTCATTCCGTTTGGCTTCTTCTCTGTGATGAAGAGCCATATTGAATCATAGCCACGCGGGACGAAGATCCCCGTCCTTATGGTCATGTCCGTAATATCGAACTGCTTTTGCAAGTCGTCGCGTGTATATATTTGCCCCGTGTGGAGAGCAGAAGAAGCGAGCATGATGGCCTCCCTCGTCGAGAATACCAGAAGATCATCGTGAGATGAAAGTCAATCGCCGTCACCGGTAACCGTGGCCGGGACGGGGGCTGGCGTGGGATGCTTGGCGGCCTCAATATCCCGCGTGCGGTTGAAGAGGTATTCCTCGGAGGGCAGGAAGAAGGCGATGGCGATGGTGACGAGGACGATCACTGCCTGGAAGCGCATCGCGGCGGCGATGCCGAAGGCGTCCGCCATCGCGCCCATCACCGGCACGCCGATCGCGCCGGTGACGAAGCCGAGGCCGAGGATCAGGCCGGAGGCGACGCCCGCGCGCCCTGCCATCAACTGCTGCGCCATCACGAGCATCAAGGGACCGGTGGAGGCCGCCAAGAAGCCGACCCCCGCGCCCGTCAGGAAGGCAATCGGGCCGGTGAACTGTGCGAAGAGGATGATGACCGGAATGGTGAAGATCAATGCGCCGACGATCACCGCGCGCCGCCCGTACCGATCCGCCAGGGTGCCGGAGCCGATGGTGCCGAAGGCGCTGGCGACGACGACGCAGGTGGCGAGCGGGCCGTAGAAGGAGGCATGGTAGCCGAGCGACTTGTACCACGTCGGGATGAATGCCTCGATGCCGATCACCGTCCACGAGCGCGACGCCATCACGCCGATGATCGCCAGCAGGGGCAGAATCGGCACCGGCGCGTGCGTGATGACGACACCGGGCGTCCGCACCGGGCGGCGGATGGCGATCTTCCGCATCTCGAACAAGAGCCAGATCGCGCTGAAGATGCCGGGGAAGAACATCACTGCCGTGCCGCGCACTCCGAAGAGCGAGAAGATCACCGCGCCGATGATCGGGCCGAGCGCGACGCCCAATGTCCCGCCCGTCACATAGACGGACATCGCCACATTGCGCTGCTTGTCCGGGATGACGGCATTCGCGTTCAGCGCGCCGAGCGGGTGATAGCAGCCGGAGCCGATGCCCGCCGCCGCCGCGAGCACAAGCAGCACCGGAAACGAGGGCGCGAAGCCGATGGTGGAGAACATTATCGCCGTCCAGACGAGGGCGAGGCCGATGAAGCGCGTGCCGTAGCGGTCGGCGATCCAGCCGAAGAAGGGCTGCGAAATGGAGGCCATGCCGCTATAGGCGAGCGAGACGAGGCCGACCGTCTTCAGGTCGAGGCTAAATCGGTCGGTGAGGAGGGGATAGAGGACGGGCAGCAGCCCGACGTACATATCCACCGTGAAGTGGCCGGACATCAGTGTGAGGAGCGGGCGATTGCGGAGCACACTGGTTGACGCGACCATGAACGATCCCCCGGTCAGTTTCCCATTGCGCCGCCTACTCCGACGCGGCGGTCATTGTCGCATGGGCATCGAGGACGGGCAAGCCACGTTCCACCGCCCGCAATCAGTGACTCCAACACGAGTTGCATCCCGGAAACTGGTCTGATTATCTGATGTGCAAACCGCCGTCCTTCGTCTAATCCCCCTTCGACGAAGAAACAAACGGGCTCGAGGAACAACGGAACAGTGGTTAGCGGTGAGAACGATCTTGACCTCGTGGGCCTTGGGGTCGGTGGGTCTGATTCGTGCCAGTAGATTTCCTGAGCGACGAGCAGGTCGCTGCGTACGGGAGGTTCGCTGGCGAGCCGTCCAGCGTTGAGCTGGAGCGGTTCTTCTACCTCGATGACGTCGACCGTGACCTGATCGCGCGGCGACGCTTTGATCATCATCGGCTTGGCTTTGCGGTCCAGCTGGGCACCGTGCGAGCTCCCGGCCGGTTCCTGGACGATCCGTTGGACGTGCCGTGGGTGGCGGTCGAACTGCTCGCGGAGCAGCTGGAGATCGGCGACGCGTCGTGCGTGAAGAAGTACGTGCAGCGGCCGCAGACGGCATACGAGCACGCGTGGACGACCCGCTTCCGTCGCCTCGTGCGCGACTACGAGCGGCTGCCCGAGACGCTGGCAGGCTTGCATCTCGTCGCCTTCGTCTTCCTCATGCTCCAACGTGCCTTCGCCAATAGTTTTAGGACTTACGCAGATGCGGGGAGGGTGTACCAGGGACGGGCAAGGTAAAGGCGAATCGCCTGGCGAATGATCCCCTCCTTCGCCATTCCCCAGCCGATTCCCGTCCGTACCCGGTGCCATTCCAGCCGGACAAACGCCCGAATCGCCATGCCGATGTGGTTGCGTTGCGCCCGCCCCACCCGCACCATCGCCCACTCCACGCCGCACGCCTGCTTCAACGCCCGATGATAGACCTCAATCCCCCACGCATCCTCCGCATACCGCAGCCGTGCCAACTCGTGCATCTGCTCATCATTGGTCGCCCAATGCTCCGTCTCACCG
>JBPCMC010000395.1:0-35689 GCA_051002645.1 Thermomicrobiales bacterium | reverse complement strand
ACGTGGTATCGTTTGGCAGGCATCGCGGCACGCTCCATCGGCTCTTCCCCGCCCCTGCGGGAACGATGGAGGAGAGCATACCGCCGCACGGTCTAGCTATCAAACGGCCCGTGACAGACCACTAGTCTCGGGCAAGATGCTGGAATAGCCCTCATGTAACTGCCCAGGCTCGCGTATGCGCTCCGTAAAGTCGCTCGTGATACTTCCTGACAATCCGAGGGAAGCCGGGAGAAGTCCAGTTGCCCGAGCGATCCAGCACTATGCACACAACTGGATGCGGATATATCTTCTCACCCACCGAAGAAATCGTAAGGGATGTACGGACTTGCTCGCCCAATTCTCTTTTTCAGGACATTACTAGATTCTAAAACTTGCTTTGTTGCCCTTCCCTTCCTTATATTGTCGATAGTATCACTACAGAGAGACATCGCACGCGGCGTGGGGACGCCGCGCGCCGTCGCGAACTGCAACAATTAACGGGTGGGGGCGGGGAATGCAACGACACTGGCTGGGCCGGGGTATCGGTGTGTGCATCGCGGTCATCGTCGTCTTCGCCGGGTATGCCGCTCAGCCGATCCGGGCGGCCGGTACAACCCGCACCGTCGACACCTGCACGATCGGCGATGCCAATTCGCTGGATACGCTCTTGAGCGCATCCGCCGACGGCGACACGATCACCTTCTCAGTAAACTGTATGGACGCCAACGCGATCATGCCGGCGGCGCAACTGTTCATCGGCCATAGCGTCACCATCGACGGCAGCGGGCATATGGTAGTGGTAGACGGGACGAACTCGGGTCAACGCATCTTTTTCATTTCCAGTACCTCTACGGTCATCTTGACCAATTTGACGATCACCAATGGCTCTACGCCCGCGAATGGCGGCGGCATCTTCAACTTCGGCACGCTCACGCTCGACCACGTCGCGCTGACGGGGAATACGGCGAGCAACAATACCGGCGGCGGTGGCGGCATATGGAGCGATGGCACGCTCACCGTAACGAATAGCACGATAAGTAACAATCACGCGACCGGCGCCTCGGGCACGGGCGGTGGGCTTAGAGTAAATGGCGGTAGCGCGACACTCGTGAATGTGACGATCAGCGGCAATAGTGCGGCTGCCAGCGGTGCCGGGATTTTCACCGGCGGCGGCACGGTGACGCTGACGAACGCGATCGTCGCGGGGAACAGCGATACGACATCGGGCCACCCGCCCGATGACATCAACGGCACGGTAGCGGCGGCGAGCAAGAACAACCTCGTCGGCGACGCGGCGACGAGTGGCGGCCTGACGAACGGGGTGAGCGGTAATCTCGTCGGCGTCGCCCCTCTCCTCGGCCCGCTCGCCAATTACACGGGCACGACAGCAACGGTCCCTTTGCTGCCCGGTTCTCCAGCCATCGACGCGGGCGATGATGCCACCTGTGCCGCCGCGCCCATCAGCGCCACGGATCAGCGCGCTGTTGTCCGCCCACAGGGGGTGCATTGCGACATCGGCGCGTATGAGTCCCAGGGCTTCTCTCTGATGCTCGCCAGCGGTAGCGCCCAATCCGCCGCACCCAATGCAGCGTTCGCCAATCCGCTGGTCGTCACGGTGGCGAGCGGTCACGGGGAGCCTGTACAAAATGGCATCGTGACCTTCACCGGCCCGGCGACCGACGCGGGCATCGCGACAAGCCCCGCGACCGCGATCATCGGCGCAACCACAGCGGGACAGGCGAGCATCCTCCCAACCGCGAACGGGACGGCAGGGGCGTACAGCGTCCTCGCTACGGCGACCGGCACAAGTCCATCGTCGGTCTCGTTCGCGCTGACCAATGGCGCACCGATTACCCTCAACCCGACCACCCTCCCCTCGGCCACCCCCGGCGTCGCGTATAGCCAGACATTGGTCGCGAGTGGTGGCAGCGGGACAGGCTACACATACGCCGTAACGAGCGGCAACCTACCGACGTGGCTGCAACTCGACACGACGAGCGGCGCGCTCACCGGCCCTTCGCCGTCCGCCGTCGGCAGCCCCTTCACATTCACAATCACCGCGACCGATAGCGCGAGCGCGACGGGCAGCCAGGCATACACACTGAACGTCAACGGCGTCGCCGCGCTCGACGCGATTACCGACCCGCCCCTGATCGCGCGGGACGCGGGCGCGCAGGCCGTCAATTTGACCGGCATCGGCGGCAGCGGCGCGCTCGCGGTCACCGCCGTCTCCGCCAATCAAATGCTGCTCGCGGACCCGACCGTCACCTATACCAGCCCGGATAGTACGGGCAGTCTGACTTATACGCCCGTCGCGGGTCAGTCCGGCTCGGCGCTCGTCACGGTGAAAGTGTCAGACGGCAACGCGAGCACGATCCAGCGCACCTTCACCGTGAACGTGAACGTCCCGCCGACGCTGGACACAATCGGCGATCCGGCGGCCATCCCGCAGAATGCCGGGCAGCAAACCGTACAGCTCTCCGGCATCGCAACGGGCGGCGAGACGCAGACCCTGACGGTCACCGCGACCTCGAACAACCCCACGCTGCTCGCGGACCCGACCGTCACCTACAGCAGTCCGAACGCGACGGGCACGCTCGCGTATACGCCGTTCGCGAATCAGCATGGCACCGCGCTCGTCACGGTCACGGTCAGCGACGGGCTCAACATGACGGCGACCACCTTCACCGTCACGGTCAACCTCGCGAGCAACCAGACCTACACGGTCGGCACGACCAGCGATACGGGCACTGCGGCAAGCCTCACCGATTGCACGACCGCCGCGAACACGACCTGCCGTCTGCGCGATGCCCTCGGCTTCGCGACCAGCGGCACGGACATCATCGTCTTCAATGGCGCCGCCTCCGGTTCGATCACGCTCGCCAGCCCGCTGACATTGGGCGCGAGTGTCACCATCACCGGCCCGACGAGCGGGGCGGGCGTGACGGTCAGCGGCAACGGGTTGGTCAGTGTCTTCGTCATCAATGGCGGCGTGACGGCGAGTGTCAGCAACCTGACGATTGCCAACGGCAATGCGGCCGGTGGCGGCGGCATCCTCAACAATGGCACGTTGACCGTGACGAATAGTACGCTCAGCGGGAACCACGCGGGCGGTAATGGCGGCGGTATCCTCAATAACGGCACGTTGTCCGTGACGAATATGACCTTCAGCGGGAACACGGCGATCTCCGGTGGCGCTCTGTTCAACGATGGCGCGTTGACTGTGACGAACAGCACGATCAACGGCAATACCGTCGCCGGCAGCGGCGCGAGCGGCGGCGGCGGCCTCGCGCTCCATACCGGTTCGGCGACGCTGACCAACACGATCATCGCCGGGAATAACGCCGCCGGTGGCGCGCCCGACGATATCAATGGCCCGATCGCCGTGACGAGCGGCGCGAACAACCTGATTGGCAACGCCGGCGCCAGCGGTGGGCTCACCGACCATGCCAATGGCAATATCGTCGGCCATTCTCCCCTGCTCACGGCGCTCGGCGACCACGGCGGCACGACCCGGACCTTCGCCCTGCTGCCGGGCTCCCCTGCCCTGGGGAGTGGCGCGACGGCGGGCGCGGGCATCCCGGCGACCGATCAGCGCGGTGTCACTCGCGTCGGCCACAACGACATCGGCGCCTTCCAGTCGCAGGGCTTCACGCTCGCCATCGTCGGCGGGACGCCCCAGTCCGTGCCGGTCTCGACCGCCTTCGGACCGCTGACGGTCGCCGTCGCCGCGACTCACACCGGCGCGCCCTTCAACGAGCCCGTCGATGGCGGCCAGGTTACGTTCGCCGGCCCGACCTCCGACGCGAGCATCCAGTCAACCCCGGTAATCGCCACAATCGGCATCGGGCAGGCGAGCATTAAGCCGACCGCGAACGGCAGCGGCGGCAGTTACGCGGTCAATGCCACACTGTCAGCGGCTGGAACACCGTCCGTCGCCTTCTCGCTCACAAATGTCGCGCCGACGATCACCCTTGCGCCGAACGCACTGCCCAACGGCACGGCCAGTAGCCATTATTCGGTGACAATCGGCGCTGGTGGCGGCACAAGCCCGTACAATTTCACCGTCTCCGCCGGCGCGCTGCCGGACGGCCTGACGCTGGCGACCGATGGCGTCCTCTCCGGCACACCGACTACGCCGAACACCAGCACCTTCACGGTGCAGGCGAAGGACACGAATGACTTCACCGGTACGCGGCAATACTCCGTGACCGTGGTTGCGCCGTCCAATCAGACGTACATCGTTGGCACGACGAGCGACAGCGGCACGGTGGCGACCTTCGCGGCATGTACGACAGCGTTGAATACGACCTGCCGCTTGCGCGACGCGCTGGGGTACGCATCCTCCGGCACCGATACGGTCGTCTTCAATAGCAACGGACGGGGCACAATCACACTCGGCGGTACGCTCACACTCGGCACGAGCGTGACGATCAGCGGCCCGTCGAGCGGGTCGGGCGTGGCGGTGAGCGGCGGTGGGTTGGCGCGCGTCTTGATCGTGAGCAACGGCGCGACGGTGGGCATCAGCAACCTGACGATTGTCGGCGGCGCGGTGACGAACGATGTCGGCGGCGGCATCCTCAACAATGGCAATCTGGCATTGGCGAGCAGCACGATCAGCGGCAATACCGCCACCGGCAACGCCGGGAGCGGCGGCGGCATGTTCAACGGCGGCACGCTGACGCTGACGAACTGCACCTTCAGCGGCAACGGCGCGACGAATGGCGGCGGCCTCTTCAATAATGGCACGCTGAGTGTGACCAATAGCACCTTCAGCGGGAACAGCGCGCAGACGCAAGGCGGTGGCATCGGCCTCGGCACGGGCGCGGCGGTGCTGACGAATACGGTCGTTGCCGGGAACACCCACGGCGGCACGCCGGACGATATCAACGGCCCCGGTGCGGTCGCGAATGGCAGCGTCAACAATCTGATCGGCACCGGCGGCAGCGGTGGCCTCACCGATGGTGCGGGCAATAACATCGTCGGCCACCCCGCATTGCTCGGCCCGTTTGCCGCGTATAGCAGCGCGAATGGCACTCAGTCCTTCGCCCTGCTGCCCGGCTCCCCCGCCATCGGCGGCGGCACGACCGGCACGGCGACAAACGATCAGCGCGGCGTTGCCCGCACCGGCCATACCGACATTGGCGCGTTCCAGTCACAGGGTTTCGATCTGGCTATTGGCAGCGGGAGCAATCAGTCTGCCGCACCGAACGCCGTCTTCGGCAGCGCGCTCGTCGTCACGGTGGCGAGCAGCCACGGCGAGCCGGTACAGAATGGTGTCGTCACCTTCACCGGGCCCGGCGGCGCGGGTATCCAGAACAGTCCGTTGACCGCGACGGTCGCCGCCAATGGGCGGGCGAGCGTCACGCCGACGGCGAATGGTACGTCCGGCTCATATGCCGTCATCGCGGCGGCGACGGGTACGACGCCAGTCTCCTTCTCGCTGACGAACGTCGTTGCGGCCCTCGATGCGCCGAACAATCCGGCGGTCATTGCTCAGAGCGCCGGGCCGCAGACGGTCAATCTGACGGGTATCGCCGGTGCAGTGCCGATCACGGTCACCGCAACATCGAGCAATCACACGCTGCTCCCCGACCCGGCGGTGACCTATGCCAGCCCGAGCGCGACGGGCAGCCTCGCCTATACCCCCGTCGCGAATCAGTCCGGCAGCGCGGTCGTCACCGTCACGGTCACGGATGCCGGATCGCATACCGCCGTGCGGACGTTCACGGTGCGGGTGAACAGCCCGCCGACTTTGGGTGCGATCAGCAACCCCGCGCCCATCGCGCGCAACGCGGGGCAGCAGACGGTCAATCTCACCGGCATCAGCGACGGCGGCACGGGCGAGGCTCAAACACTGACCGTCACGGCGACCTCAAACAACCATGCGCTGCTGCTGGATCCCATCGTCACCTACACGAGCCCCCAGACGACCGGGGCGCTCACCTACACGCCCATCGTCAACCAATCGGGCAGCGCGGTCGTTACGGTCACGGTGAATGATGGGCTGAATAGCGTCGTGCGGATCTTCACCGTCCTCGTCACCGCGTCGGGGCAGACGTACACCGTCAGCACGACCGCCGACCATCTGGCCGGATCGCCCGCGCCGTACAGCGAATGCATAAGCGCGTCGAACACGACCTGCGCGCTGCGCGACGCGCTCACCTACGCGGTTTCTGGGACGGATACGATCGCCTTCAAGAGCGGTCTGACCGGCGCGATCACCCTCGTGAATGGTGCGCTGACGCTGGCAACCAGCGTGACGATCACCGGCCCCGGCGCGGCCATCCTCGCGGTGGACGGCAATAGTGCCTCCCAGGTCTTTGTCGTCAACAGTAGCGTCACTGCAACGATTAGCGGCCTGACCATGCAGCACGGCAACGCGGGCGCCGCCTCCGGCGGTGGCATCGTCAACGACGGGACACTCACCCTGAACGCGGTCGCCGTCAGCCACAATACGGCACCCACCGCCGGAATTGGCAACACCGCGAACGGCACCCTGCGGCTGACGGGCAGCACGGTGATCGCCAATACCGCCACGGGCGATGCGGGCGGCATCGGCAACTCGGGCGGCACCGTCACACTCGTGAACAGCACGATCAGCGGGAACACGGCGGGCGGCAGCGGTGTCGGCGGTGGGATCAACAATAGTGGCACATTGACGCTGACGAACAGCACGATCAGCGGCAATACGGCCAGCAATGGCGGCGGCGTGAATATCACTGGCGGCGTGGCGACACTGACGAACACCATCGTCGCGGGCAACACGAAGGGGGGCGCGCCCAGCGACATTGGCGGCCTCGTGGCGGTCGCGAGCAACAACAATCTGACGGGCACGGGCGGCAGCGGCGGCCTCGTCGATCAGGCGAGCGACCCCGCCCATCACAATAAGGTCGGCGTCGCCAATCCCGGTCTCGACGCGCCGAAATCGAATGGTGGCCCGACCCAGAGCGTCGCCCTGCTCTTCAACTCACCGGCTATTGCGGCGGGCGATCATTCAATCTGCGCCGCAGCGCCGGTGTCTGGTGTCGATCAGCGCGGCCTGCCCCGCCCCGCCACCGTCTGCGCGATCGGCGCGTACGAGCCACAAGTGGCATTGACTGCGATCAGTGTACCGTCCGGCGCGACGACTGGTGGCACACCGATCACGATCACCGGCGCTGGCTTCGCCTCCGGAGCGACCGTCGCGTTTGGCGCCACGCCAGCGACGAATGTGACGGTCGTCGATACGACGACGATCACGGCGACCATCCCGGCACATAACGCTGGGACGGTTGCCGTGACGGTGACGACGGGTGGAGTGACGAAGACGTTACCGGCGGCCTACACGTTTGGCGCCGTCAGCCCGGTCGCGCCACCGCAACCGGCGGGGCCGACGGGCGGAGCGCCGAGCCCCCGGCCGGGGTCACAACCGACCGCACCGGTTATCGGCATGCCGGATCCGCTTCCCCCGTCGCGGTAGGAAAGCAAGCACGCAGCAGGAGCGGGGCGCCCCGCCCCGGCTGCGTGCTGTCGCCCAGTCAGATAGATGCGACCCGGCGTGGTCAATCCTTCGTGCCGACGGCCGTTTCCTCCAACTCGCTCGCGCCCTGCTCGACCGCTTCCGCCACCGCCTCGGTGTCCGGCGGGCGCTGGAGGGTGATTTTGCGATACGCCTCGGCAGCGCCGACGCCGTGCTTCTGACCGGCCTCCTCCGCCCAACGGCGGATGAAGGGCTCGACATCCTTGATGTCGAACTGGCTCTTGTGCTCCGCCAGCGCCGCGATTTTGGTGTCCATCGCCTCGGTGACATCGACGAAGGTCGATCCGCCTCCCCATGCCTCGACCCAAACTTCCTTCACCTCGTGTGGCTCCAGACCCTCGGCGAGCAGTTCGGGATAAAAGTTGAAGTTGCCCGCCGCCGGGAAGATGCCGTAGAGCGCCGCCTCGGCCGCCGCGCGGTGGTCCGGGTGGTTAATGTAGAAGTCGCCGCCGAAACGGTTATCCGGGTCGCCGACGATGATGACGTCCGGCTTATGCTGGCGGATGACACGGGCGATATCGCGCCGCAGACCGATCGTCGGCTGGAGTACGCCATCCTCGTAGCCGAGATTGACGACGCGCGCCACGCCGAGGACACGCGCCGCCCGATCCTGCTCCTCTTTGCGCATCACGACCAGTCGGTCGGGCGTGATCGAGCGGTCGTCATTGCCCTTCGAGCCGTCCGTGACGATCACCATGGTGATTTCGCATCCCTCACGCGCCCAGGTCGCCAGCGTGCCGCCGCAGCCGAACTCGGCGTCGTCGGGGTGTGCGAGGATCGTCATCGCGCTGGCGGGCGCGGGCGCGGGCGTTGTCTGGTCCGTGGTGGCGGGAGTATCGGCCATGTGGGTCTCCTTCTCTGCGGTAGTTGCCATCGTCGCCCTCTCGACCGTTCACGGGGGAGGGGCCTATCCGTTGCTCTCTGCAACCGCCCATAGCGTACCAATATTTCCGTGTGCGCGCTGCCGCATTGTCGCCGGGTTTCATTGTCGTGAAAGCAGAATCCGGTTCTTCATCTATAGAGATTGCACGGCACGGCGCTCACACCGACGGCTCGCCTCGTATGAGCGACTGTCTGCTGCTGCCTGCTGCCTGGTGTGTGCTGCCCGCTGCCTGCGGCGTCTTGCGGATTCGGCGGCGGTGCGGCATACTGCGACTACCACGCATGCGTGGAGAGGTGGCCGAGCGGTTGAAGGCAGCTGTCTTGAAAACAGCCGGGTGATGAGCCCCGTGGGTTCGAATCCCACCCTCTCCGCCAGCCAGCGAATCAGGGTAGGTGCCGGAGTGGTCGATCGGGCTCGCCTGCTAAGCGAGTGAGCGCTAACGCGTTCCCAGGGTTCGAATCCCTGCCTACCCGCCAGCCCAAAAACGTCGCGTTGACAGCCCCCGCCGCCTGTGTCATACTCTGCGTCGGCACGCGCGCCCGTAGCTCAGTGGATAGAGCGTTTGGTTGCGGACCAAGAGGCCACAGGTTCGAGTCCTGTCGGGCGTACCACTTTCTTTCCCTTCTATAGCAAGCAAAATGGGGCGACCTCAGCGGTCGCCCCGTTACTGTTATCGTGAGGCGCGCACAAAACGCGCACAATTCGATCGGGGAGCGTTAGCGGCGTCACCCATTCGCTGGCTATCGCGCGGTCGATGTATCGGCGGGCATATCGTATCCGTGTGGTCGGGCGATCGCGACCGCCGCCGCGATGTGCGACAGGTGCGTCAGACCCTGCGGGAAGTTGCCGAGCATCTCGCGATTGCCGCTGTCGAACTCCTCGGCGAAGAGGCCGAGATCGTTGCTGGTGGAGGCGACGCGGTCGAAGACCTCGCGCGCCTCACCGCCGCGACCCTGGCGGGCGAGGCATTCGGCGAGCCAGAAGGTGCAGGCGAGAAACGTTCCCTCTTTGCCGGTGAGCCCGTCGTCCGACTCCGAGAGCCGATAGCGGAGCAGCATGCCGTGGTCGTCCAGTTCGTCGCGGATCGCGTCGACGGTGCGGATCATCCGTGGGTCGTCCCAGGCGACGAAATCGACGGTCGGCAGGAGCAGGAGTGCGCTGTCCAGCGCTGCGGAGCCGAACGCCTGGACGAAGATGCCGCGCTTCTTGTCATATCCGTCCCGTTCGATCGCCGTGCGGATCGCTTTGCGGACGGTCTTCCAGCGGCGGATCGGCGCCTGCCGCAGGCATTCTTCCGCGAGGCGAATGCCGCGATCGAGCGCCGCCCAGCACATCACCTTGGAGTGGACGAAGTGCTGCGGCTCACCGCGCGACTCCCAGAGGCCGTGGTCGCGCTCGTTCCACCGTTCCGCCGCAGTGTCAACGAGGTCGAGCAGGAAGCGCCAGTAGTCGTCGTCCGGCGAGCTGCCGCGTTTGTGCCAGTGCCAGGCGAGATCGACCAGTTCGCCGTAGGCATCGAGTTGCACCTGATCGGACGCGGCGTTGCCAACCCGGACGGGCTTCGCGCCACGGTAGCCTTCAAGGTAGTCAAGTGTCAGCTCGGTCAGCCGCCGCTCGCCGCCGACGCCGTACATGATTTGGAGATTGTCCGCGCCGCCGGCCGCCGCCCGCTGGATGAAACGGCGGAAGCCGTCGGCCTCGGCTTCGCAGCCGATGTCAGCGAGGGAGCGGACGCTGAAACTGGAATCGCGGATCCAACTGTAGCGATAATCCCAGTTCCGCGTGCCGCCCGGCGCTTCGGGGAGCGAGGTCGTCGGTGCGGCGATAATCGCCCCGGTCGGCGCGTTCGTGAGCGCCTTGAGTGTGATCGCCGAGCGGATCACGCTCGGGCCGTCGGGGCCGTCGAACCGCGCCTGGGCGGACCACCCTTGCCACCAATTGATCGTCTCATTCAGCCGCTCATCCAGTTGCGCGCTGCGGAACGGCTGTGGCCGATCCCGGTCGATGCTGGCAGGGTCGTCGTACATGATCGATGTGCGCACGCGCTCCCCGGCCCGCACGGAGAAGGTCGCGCCGAGATCGTGCCTGCCGACGAGCGCGAGTTCGGCGTCCGACTGGATGACGAGGGCGTCGTTGCCGCCGATCGCGCTGTACAGCCGCATCCCCTCGTGCCGGATCCACGGCTTGAGCACACCGTAATCGAATCGTGTCACGACATGGAGGTGGAAGGTGACCTGGCCCCGCACGCCCTCGACGATCCGCAGTAACTGGCGTCGCGGTTCCAGCTTCCCGCCCGTCGTCATCGTGAAGCAGTCGTAGAGGATCGCCTCACCGCTTCCCGCGCTGAAAGTCGTCGCCAAGACGAGCGTGTCGCCGATATATTGCCGGAAGGTGGTATGCGCGCCGTCATCTGGGAAGATCGAGCAATAGCCACCGCGTTCCCAGTCGAGGATGCGGCCGAAGCAACTCCCCGCGTCGAAACGGGACATGCAGCACCAGTCGATGGAGCCGCTGCGCGAGACGAGCGCCGCCGAGTGGCAATCGCCGATGAGGGCGTAGTCGTGGATCGGCGGGTACGGCGTGTGGCTGGACATTGCTCGTCACTCCTCTACGGATCGTGCGGCGTCGGCGCCGGTCGGCTTCATCTCGGATTGCTCGTACGCACGGAGTATACCGGGAGAAACGAGGCAGGGCGCGCCCGGCAAATTGCCAAGCATGGCCGCGTTTGCTATCATCCGTGTGAGGCGACGTCACCGGAGGGAGAGGTGTCAGAGCGGCCGAATGAGCTCGTCTCGAAAACGAGTAAGGTGTAACAGCCTTCGTGGGTTCGAATCCCACCCTCTCCGCCACCCCAGCCTACCTCCGGGGCAATGCCGACAACGTGAAGCAGGGAAGGGTCGCATAGTTTGGCCTAGTGCGCGCGACTGGAAATCGCGTAGGGTGTCAAAACCCTCGCGGGTTCGAATCCCGCCCCTTCCGCCAGTTTTCCCTTTACTACACAAGGGAAATGCAAGCTATCAAGTAGTCTAACGGCCCCGCTATCCGGCGGGGCTTTTGGCCGCCTGAAACGCCAATAGGTGTCAAATAGGTGTCAACTTCCGGCGTCTTCGCGCCTCTTCCGGTCCTCTTCGATTAGCCGCCGAATGTAACTCGCCCCGCCATGAGCTAATACCCAAGCTTTCATTTCGACGCTAACCGGGACAGTCACACGCTCCGTAAGTAGTGCTTCACGGTCCTCTCTCGGAGGACGGCCCATACGCCTGTTAGCGCTGTTCTCCATGCTACCTCTCCGCAATCCAAGACCGGCGCGGCCTTCCCGCGCCTATTCGCAATCCTCATTTTGTAAGGTTCTTTGCGGGATTCTCTGTTCCCACAAGGACCATACATCACATCATATGATAAGTCAAAGGGCCAAGAAAGAGCCGTCCCGAAGGACAATACTCAGAATACACATCTACCGCGTGAAAATACTCTTGCCTATCTCGAATATGAGAGACAGCGATAGGGGCAAAACGACATATGTTGCCCCCGCTGACATGCGGTTTCGACGGACTTCCTCTATCCGCGTGTGTTCAGGACCAAAGGCGAGTTCTACTGACGGCCACAAAAAGAACAGTTTTAGGATTAGGAATCCTCCAAGTAGGAGGTACGCCGTACCAACTGTACTGATAATCGCACTGAGTGTGTTCGTGCCCACAAGACCGCTATCATCTAAAGCCCATATGCAGGCCACAAAGGACAGAAACAGCAAAAGGAACCAGAGCCATACATACTTCCTCAACAACATAGACTGAGGCTTGGCAGACGCTATGATCTCTTCTAAGCGAGTAAAGACCCCGCTAACCCAGTAAGGGTCTAGTCCACTAACCGATAGTCTATTTAGCGACCCTAGCGCCTCTGTACTATGCGCTAGAGAGAGGCTTATATCCTTTTCTCGGCCCTCTCCGTAAGTCCCAATGGTAAGACTCTTAACTCTCTTCAAAGCGAGAACGTCGTCCTCACCGAATATACTATTATCTTCGACAAGGTACGAAGTGCCATCGCTGCAATTTACGCTGATGTTGAAACTATTGTGTGTCCACGACGGGGTTTCCTCAAAGGACTCGTACTCCGAGTAGATAGCGCCTGCAAGCCTAATCATGTCTTTCGTAGTAAAGACTTTGTCTTTTATGTCAAACGTGCTCGTTTGTCGCCTTACCATGATCCTATTCGCCAATCTGCCCGGACCTGAGCCTACATATGCTATGATATGCAATGTACGTATACCCTACATCTCAACCCGCAATGGGTCAAGTGTTCTATCGCTCCACACTCCACACAGACGCAACAGGATCGCCCCTACGCCGTCTTAGCCCTTCACACGGCCCATTGCCTCTCGCAGCGATATTACGCCGCACTCCGGCGGCTCTTTCTCTGCCCCGCCATACGAAATAGGACAGATTGAGACGAAAAAAGACGAACCCGCATAATCCCCGCCAGATAAGGACCAATCGGCAAAAATGAGGCCGGAACTATACACAAAAAAAGATGGGGAGGCAGGTCTAGCAAGCACTAACCGTCCCTACTTTTGGCCGCTCTCCGGAAGCTTCGTGTGCCTCCGCTGGTCGCAAGAGAAAAGGTAGGCTGCCGGAGCGAGGTATAACAGGAATATCAATCCTGTTACTAGACGTATTACATAAGACTGGTACTGATTGTATTCGTCTTGTGTAATGGAACGTATGATCCGTCCATGATTCACGAGAAGATACGCATCATCCCGATGCTCTGCAGTCAGTCCATGTGTCAGGAACAAGACGGCACCGAAGTTGATCGGTAAGTATGCAAGAGCCGCCACGGTAAGTACCCCTAAGAGCGTCGGAGCGCCATTGAGAAACTTCCAAAGATCAGGCGGAGCCGTCCCAGAGGTGTCGCTAAAGCGGCTACTCGCGTCTGCTGCTACGGTGCCGCATGTCACAAGAAAGACAAGAATAAGAGGGATAGCAAACACGGGAGTATAGTTGTCAGGGTTGCGATGTGTGAAGGTCAGAACATGGAAGGCAAGGCAAAGACCGAAGCCGAGCACAGCTATACTTGCCAGAATACGTGTTGCTAATCCACTAACCACAGAGACACCCCATCGCGCCACAGCGCCACGCTCTAAGCCTAAGTGACCAACGGAGTGTACTATCCTCTTGCTGAGACGGCACACTTCACGCCGGTTTCCGGTGCATCGTGGCTCCTCTACTGCCTAGCCTGTCAGGGAATACCGGGGATAAATGCAGACCCCATACCACAGCGCTCACGCTGTGAAGGGAAGACAGGCAGAAAGGCGGGCATCAGCCGCCGATACACTGTCTAGAAGAGATAGTAGTGAGATGATCGAACCGGCCACGGCGACATCCCCTTAGTCTGTGTAGTCCCGGCCTTCCCCCGATGATCGATGCCTAGCGCAGCGGCCCCTTGCGCCGCCTACCGCAGAAGTTCCCACGCCAGTTGCATTGCCTATGCCGCGAGGGTACAGTAGTTGTATCAGTGTTGGGTCCACCACCGCGCTGACGCCACGATCTTTTGGCCCCACCGAATCCCCAGGCGGCATGGGCCTGCGTTGATGCGCGCAGGAGGGACCGATGCGCTTGCTCAGGACACGATCACTTGCCTTTGCCCTTCCCCTTCTTTTGCTCGCCGCATGTGGCGGCGCCAAATCGACCGTCACGCCGGTTCCGTCCGCTGCGAGTCTGCCCGTGATTGCCACTGATCTGCCGACGGCTACCGATGCGGCGTCGGCGATCGCACCGCGCGCGACCGTACCCGGTGTGACCATTCCACTGCTGGTGGCGACGCCGACCCCCCTCGCCTCGGCATCTGTCGCTCCCGCCGGGCGTTCGACGCCAGTGCCGACGAAGCCCGCATCGCCCGTGCCCGCGACGGCGGCGCCGCGCCCATCGCAGGCCGTCGCGACGACGCAAGCAGCGGGCGCCAGGACGGATCGGATCGCGGACATTCCGACGGGTGCGCCGCAGCAAACGATCGGCGGGTCATCCGACGGGCTGACGCTCCTCAATGTCCGTTCGGGGAAGGATAACGGCTTCACGCGTCTCGTCTTCGATCTCTCCAAGCAGGACGGCAGCGCCGCGCCCGTGCCGCGTACGCGCCTCTGGGTGCAGGGTGGGACGGTCATCGTTGCCTTCGGGGGCGTGCGTGACGATGTCTATGCCACGTCGCTCGGTGGCGGGGAGCAAGCCGTCAATATTGGCATGGTGCAGTCCGTCTACCGCATCCCGATCCGGGATGACACGGCGGCGGCGTATGGAATCGCGGTCAGCGGATCGACGCGCGTGACGCTCAGTTCGGCCAGCCTGCCGACGCGCGTGATCGTTGATATCGCGGACAAATGAGCGCGAATTGGCGGTATTGCCAGTTTTGCGGAATATTGGGGTGTTCGGCACCGTATTCTGTGATACACTGTCCGTACAGTCCGGGGGCGTACCCTCGATCTGCGGCGTGGGACGCGGAAGGAGACGGCGATGACCGAGACGTACCGGGGCGAACTGCCGTTCGATCATCCGCAGGAGGCGTGCGGCGTCTTCGGCATCGTCGCGCCGGGTCTGGATGTCGCGCGCATCACCTATTTCGGTCTCTACGCGCTCCAGCATCGGGGCCAGGAGAGCGCCGGCATCGCCGCCGCGAGCGGCGAAGCGGGGAGCGAACTGCGTATCCACACGCGGATGGGGCTCGTCGCGACTGCATTCAATGAGGAGATTCTCCAGTCGCTCGGCGGGAGCCACGCAATCGGCCATACGCGCTACTCGACCACCGGATCGAGCGTGGCCTGCAATGCCGGGCCGGTGCTCGCGCAGAGCGACCTCGGCCCCATCGCCGTCGCGCATAACGGCAATCTCACCAATGCGGCGCTGCTGCGCGCGCGACTGGAGGCGGCGGGCGAGCGATTCGAGACCTCGACCGATTCCGAAGTGCTCGCGCGCGTGATCGCCTGCGCCGACGGTCGCACGGTCGCGGACCGACTGCTGGCGGCGATGGCCCAGTTCGAGGGCGCCTACAGCCTTGCTGTGCTCACGCCTACCGAAATGTATGCCGTGCGCGACCCGCTCGGATTGCGCCCCCTCTCGCTCGGTCGCCTCGGCAATGGCTGGGTCGTCGCCTCCGAGACCTGCGCGCTGGCAACGACGGGTGCGGCCTTCGTGCGCGATGTCGCGCCTGGCGAGATCGTGCGGATCACGGCGGAGGCGGGGCCGGAAAGCCTCGCCCTCGTGCCGGGCGAGCGGGACGCCCTCTGTGTCTTCGAGTTGATCTACTTCGCGCGGCCGGACAGCATGATGGGCGGCGACCGCATCCATCTATTGCGGCAGCGGATGGGCGCGGAACTGGCGCGCGAGCAGCCCGCCGACGGGGACATCGTCGTGCCGCTGCCGGATAGCGCGATCCCCGCCGGCATTGGCTACGCGAGTGAGAGCGGCATTCCCTACGCGGAGGCGCTGATAAAGAACCGCTACATCGGCCGCACCTTCATCCAGCCCGACCAGCACCTGCGCGAGGTCGGCATCGCGCTGAAGTTCAATCCGCTGCCCGAAGTGCTGGAAGGGAAGCGGGTCGTGCTCATTGACGACACGATCGTGCGCGGCACGACGAGCCGGCCGATTGTCCAGTTGCTGCGCGACGCGGGCGCGCGCGAAGTCCATATGCGCGTCCACGCACCGCCGATCCTCTGGCCCTGCTTCATGGGTGTCGATTTCGCGTCGCGCAGTGAACTGATCGCCGCGCGGCTGGATGCCAACATTGCGGCAATCGGGCGGCAGATCGGCGTCGATTCGCTCGCCTATCTCTCGCTTGACGGACTCTTCCGGGCTATCGGCCAGCCTCGCGAGGGCTTCTGCACCGCCTGTCTGACCGGCGAATATCCCGTCCCGCTCTACGAGGACGCCTCCAAGTTCACCCTCGAACGCACGCTGCTCGGCGCCGCCGATTAGAGACGGTTGCAAAGCCGCCAAGACGCCAAGGACGCCAAGTGGGAATAGAGGAGAGAGGAAAAGACATTCTTCTCCCGTATGTTCTTGGCGCTCTTGGCGTCTTGGCGGTTCATTCCCGGCGAGTTTTGAAGCAGACTCCTAATCCGGTGCCCTCATGAAACCAACCTGGCAGCGTCTCCGCGAGCAGCCGACATTGCTCGATAGCTATTTGGTGCGCGGTCGGGTCATCCGAGCGATCCGAGCCTTTTTCGATGCGCGCGGCTTCGAAGAAGTCGAGACGCCGCTGCTCGTCGCGGCGCCGGGGATGGAGCCATACCTCGACGTGTTCGAGACGCGCCTGACGACTATGCGTGGCGCGTCCCATCGTGCCTTTCTGACGACCTCACCCGAGTACGCGATGAAGAAGCTGCTCGTCGCCGGGCTGCCGCGCATCTACCAAATCTGCAAGTCGTTCCGCAATGGCGAGGAAGTGAGCCGGGGCCATAATCCCGAATTCACCATCCTCGAATGGTACCGCGCGAATGCCGATTATCGGGCAATCATGGCCGACTGCGAGGCGCTCCTCGCCGCCATCTGGCACGACCTCAACCGCGATGCCCAACCAGGCGTTGAACCGGCCATCGATGTCGAAGGGAAGCGGGTGGTGCTCGCTTCGCCGTGGGAGCGGCTTCCTGTCCGCGAGGCGTTTGCGCGGTACGCCGACGTTGACCTCGATGCGTTGCTGACCGAGGCAGACATGCAGGCGTGCCTGGCGCGCAAAGGGTACGTTACCGAGCCGGGAACTACCTGGGAACAGGGGTATCATCAAATATTCCTCAACGAGATCGAGCCATTCCTCGGGCAGTCGCGCCCGACGATCCTCTACGACTATCCGGCGTCGATGGCGGCGCTCGCGCGGCGGAAGGCCGACGATCCGCGCTACGCGGAGCGGTTCGAGGTCTATATCGCGGGCATTGAACTGGGCAATGCGTTTTCAGAACTGACCGACGCGGACGAGCAGTTGGAACGACTGCGCGCCGAACGTGCCGAACGCGCCGCGCTTGGCAAGACACTGTATGAGATTGACGCGGACTTTATCGCCGCCCTCCGCGCCGGTATGCCGCCCTCTGCCGGCATCGCCGTCGGCGTCGATCGGCTGGTGATGCTCTTCGCGGGCGTCGGCTCGATTCAGGAGACGCTTTGGTTCCCCGCGCATGAGCAGTTCCGCGATTGACTGCCGCCCCGCGACCATTGTGTATACTGATACCCATAGACGAATGATTGCCCCGTCTCCGCCCGTGTGACCGGGCGTGTACGAAGGAGGTAGCATGGCACTGATCTCAACATCCGAATTCAAGCGGGGTACGACGGTGATTTTCCAGGGTCAGCCGCACCAGATGGTCGAGGTTGATTTCGTTAATCCGGGCAAGGGCTCCGCGTTCTTCCGCACCAAGATGAAGAGTCTGAAGACGGGCCGCGTCGTCGATTTCACCTTCAAGTCGGGCGAGACGATCGAGGATTACCCGATCCGCAACGAAGACATGCAGTACCTCTATCAGGAGGGCGACAACTACTTCTTCATGAATCAAAGCACGTTCGAGCAGGTCTCCGTCCCGCGCGGGGTGATCGGCACGGTGGCGAACTTCATCCGCGAGGGTGAGACGTACGAATTGCTCGTCCACGAGGCGGAAGGCGTCGGCATCCGGCCGCCGAAGCGGGCGGTCGTCACCGTCACGGAGGCGGAAATCGCCGCGCGCGGCAACACGGTGCAGGGCGTCAACAAGGCCGTGATCGTCGATACCGGCGCGACGGTGAGCGTCCCCGCCTTCGTCAAGGAGGGCGACCGTATCGCCGTCAACCCGGAGACGGGCGAGTACATCGAGCGCGTCAACGACTGATCCCGGAATCAGCCCACGCAGCCAATCCTCGCCGGTACTAGCGCAGGGCTGGGGAACCTCACCCCCCGGCCCCCTCTCCATTGCGATGGAGAGGGGGAGCAATATAGGGAGGGAAAAAGGCTATCCACGGAAAGCCATGACGCTTGACGCGAGTCACCCCTCTCCATCGCAATGGAGAGGGGCAGGGGGTGAGGTTCCCCACGCCGCCAATCCCCGTCGGCACCGGCGGGGATTTCGTTGACAGAAAATCTCGCATTCGGCTACACTTACGGTGGTCAACGGGCCGTTGGCGGATGGTGCAATGGTAGCACAGAGGACTTTGGATCCTTTAATCTAGGTTCGAATCCTAGTCCGCCAGCCAGTTGGCGCGTCAGCCCGTTAGCCCTACCAAGATGCGCCGCGGAGCGCGCGACGCTCCCCCGCGATTGGAAACCGCCGCGTGCCGTCCCCGGATTCGCCTTCAACTGAATCGCCTGATCCGTCGCTTGCCGTCGTCATCCTCGCGGCGGGTGCCGGTACGCGGATGCGATCGGCGCTGCCGAAGCCGCTGCACGAGCTCGGTGGTCGCCCGCTCGTCGCCTATGCGATCCGAGCCGCCGCGCACCTCGGCGCGGGCACGACGGTCATCGTAGTCGGGCATCGCGCCGACGAGGTGCACGCCGCCCTCGGTGACGGCTATACCTATGCGCTCCAGGAACCGCAGCAGGGAACCGCGCACGCCGTCGAAGTCGCCCTCCCACATATCCCAGCAGATGCAACGACCGTGCTGGTGTCGTTTAGCGATACGCCGCTGCTCAGTGACGCGACGCTTGCCTCGCTTCTCGCCACACATCGCAGTGAACAGGCGACGGTGACGCTCCTCACGGCGCGCGTCGCTGACCCTGCCCAGTATGGGCGCATCGTGCGCGATGGCGCGGGGCGGGTGACGGCGATTGTCGAGACGAAGGCGGCGACTGCGGACGAATTGCGTATCGACGAGATCAACAGCGGCGTCTGCTGCTTCGATGCCGCCTGGCTGCGCGCGATGCTGCCGCGCGTCGAAGAGAACGCAAGCGGCGAGCGCTACCTGACGGACCTCGTGGCGATGGCCCTCCGCGACGCGCCTGATTCGACATGCTGGCCGGTGGCGGCGGTGACGACCTCGGAGATCGAGGCAATGGGGATCAACGATCGTGTGCAACTGGCGGCGGCGGAGACGGCGCTCCGCGAGCGGACGCTGCAACGGCTGATGCTGGCGGGCGTGACGATCCGCGACCCGGCGCACACCTACATCGACGACACGGTGCGCGTCGGCGGTGACACGATCATCGAGCCCGGTTGTGTCCTGCGTGGCGAGACGGTGATCGGGGCGAGCTGTCGGATCGGGCCGTATAGCATGATCGCATCGAGCGCCATCGGCGATGACTGCCGCGTCGTCGCGTCCTCGCTCGAACACGCGGTGATGGAGCGCGGCGCCGACTGTGGCCCCTTCAGCCACCTACGGGCGGGTGCGGTGATCCGCGAAGGGGCGCACATCGGTAATTTTGTGGAGGTCAAGCAGGCGACGATTGGCCCGTACACCGCCGTCGGGCACGTCTCCTATCTCGGGGACGCGACGGTTGGCGCGCACGCCAACATCGGCGCGGGGACGATCACGGCGAACTACGACGGGACGCCGATCAAGAAGCGCACGGCGATCGGTGACAACGCCTTCATCGGTTCCGATACCATCCTGCGCGCGCCCGTGCGCGTCGGTGACGGTGCGGCGACCGGGGCAGGAGCGGTCGTCACGCACGATGTGCCGGACGGCGTGCTCGTCGCCGGTGTCCCGGCACGGCCAATGCGGACGAAGAGTGTGCGTGCTAGCGACCGAGAGAAGGAGTAGCAATGGAAGGGCGGCTCCAGGTATTTTCGGCCAACGCGAATCGGCCACTCGCCGAAGCAATCGTGCAGGACCTCGGCATCCCGCTCGGGCGCGCGCTCGTCGGGGCATTCCGCAACGGCGAGACGCGCGTCCGCATCGAGGAGAATGTGCGCGGATCGGACGTCTTCATCGTCCAGCCGATGTGCTCGCCCGTCAATCAGCACCTGATGGACCTCCTCATCACCATCGACGCGATGCGCCGGTCATCTGCCGGCCGGATCACCGCCGTCATTCCATATTATGCGTACGCGAAGCAGGAGAAGAAGACCGCCGGGCGCGAGCCGATCTCCGCGAAACTGGTGGCGAACCTGCTCGTGACGGCGGGCGTCGATCGCATCCTGACCGTCGATCTCCACGCGCCCGCCATCGAAGGCTTCTTCGACATCCCGGTCGATCACCTGCGGGCGGCGCCGATCCTCGCCAATTACATCAAGCGCGAGGGGTTCCAGGAACTGGTCATCGTCAGCCCAGATGCGGGCGGCGTCGCGCGGGCGGACGATTTTCGCAGCCGGATCGGCGGCGGTCTGGCGATCTTCTCCAAGATGCGCCACGCGCCGGACACCGCAGCAATGCTCGATATGGTCGGCGAGGTGTCCGGGAAGGTGGCGATCATCATCGACGATATGATCTCAACGGGCGGCACGCTGATCGAGGCGGCTCATCAATTGCACGAGCGGGGCGCGACCGCCGTCTATGCTGCCGCCGTCCATGGCGTCTTCGCCGATGGCGCGCTGGCGCAGATCGCCGCGTCGCGCATCGAGCGCCTCTGGGTCACCGACACCCTGGCGATTGACGCGGAGGCCGGCGTTGGCGCGCGAGTTGCCGTCTTGAGCGTCGCGCCGCTGCTCGCGCAGGCGATTCAGCGTATCCACAAGGACCTGTCGGTAAGCAGCCTGTTTGACTAGCGGTAAGGTGCGAGCGTGATGAGCATCGGGGACTGGATACGCCTGGCATTGGCGCTCGTCGCGGTCGGCGTCATCGCCTTCTCGACGGCCGTGCTAATCGGCTTCACCGCCTCCTCCAATACGCGCATCGCCGAACTGGCGACGCAGGGGAGTGGCCGGGCGCGCACCGTCGAGAGCCTCCTCGACCGCTCCCACCACCTGCAATCGACGATGATCTTCCTCGATACATCGGCGGTCGCGCTCGCCAGCGCGCTCGTCACGAATCTCGCCATCGGCCGGTTGCCATCATGGGGCGTCGCGCTGGTCGTTTTTGTTGCAGTCGTCGTCATGCTCGTCTTCGGGCGCGCAGTTCCCCGCGCGCTCGCCCTCCGCCTGCCGGATGATGTCGCGCTCGCCTGCGCGCGCCTCGCGCGGGTCGCCATCGTCGTCTTCGCGCCCGTTACCGCGATCATCAATGGCATCGCAACGGCGATTATTGCCGCACTGCGGGTGCCTGCCCCGTCGCCGAGCAGCGCGCTGGCCACGGAAGAAGAGCTGATCCAACTCGTCCGCGAGGAAGCGGGCGACAACCGCATCGAGGAAGAGGAGGTCGATATGGTTAACAGCATCTTCCGCTTCACCGATACGACCGTCCGGGACGTGATGGCGCCGCGCGTCGATATGGTCGGCGTGCCGCGCGAGGCGACTGTGCGAGAGGCGGTGGACATCGCGCTCGAAGCCGGTCATTCCCGGCTGCCGGTCTATGAAGAGAGCCTGGATCGCATCGTCGGCATCGTCTACGCGAAAGACCTGCTGCGTTTCGTTGGCCGGGCGAACGCGAACGCGCCCATCGTCGCGGTCATGCGCGCGCCGATTTTCGTGCCGGAAGGGAAGGCGCTGCCGGAGTTGCTGCGGGAATTGCAGGCACGGCGCGTCCACATCGCCATCGTCATCGATGAATACGGCGGCACGGCGGGCCTCGTGACGATTGAGGATATCCTCGAAGAGATCGTCGGCGAGATTCAGGACGAATACGATGCCGAGCCGCCGCTCGTCGAGAGCCAGGCCGATGGCTCGTACATCGTCAATGCGAAGATCGAGATGCACGACTTCGAGCAGCTGATGGATGTCCATTGGGCTAACGAAGAGCAGGAGCGCGAGCCGCTGGCGGGCTTCATCTACGACCGCATCGGGCGTATCCCCGAGGTCGGTGAGGAGATTCGCGTCGATCCAATCGTCTTCACCGTCCTGGAGATGGACAACCAACGGCTCGGCAATCTGCGCGTCGTGCGGGCGACAGAAGATACATCGCCCGTTCCGCGAGAAGCATCGGCATTCGACGAAGTCCCGGCCC
This sequence comes from Thermomicrobiales bacterium, assembly GCA_051002645.1. GTDB lineage: Bacteria > Chloroflexota > Chloroflexia > Thermomicrobiales > JALYUS01 > JALYUS01. Next base: position 13,323 of record JBPCMC010000395.1, on the reverse strand, counting down.
AATCGTAAGGCTATGCCAGTGGCGCGGCGCGATTCATGGACGATCTATCGCTACGAATCCGTCGATTCCACACAAGTCGTCGCCGCAGGCCTGATCGCCAATGGAACGCCGCACCGCACGGTCGTTGTTGCCGAGCGTCAGACGGCGGGCTTCGGGCGGAAGGGCGATCCGTGGCACGACCAGCCGGGAGCGAGCCTACTGATGACGGTCATCGTTCGGCCCCATGCCACGGCATCGGTGCCGCGCTACGCGATGATTGCCGCCCTCGCCGGTATTGCCGCCATCCGCGCGGCCACCGGTCTCGCCGCTACCATCAAATGGCCAAACGACGTGCTGCTGAACGAGCGCAAGGTGGCGGGCATCCTCGGTGACGCGACGTGGCAGGGCGCGCGATTGGAGGCGCTCCGGCTCGGTATTGGCATGAATATCAGCGGGGAGCGCGAGACGTTCCGGGCGCGCGGATTGCTGCACGCATCCAGCCTCGCTGCCGAGGCCGGGCGCGCGATAGATCGTGACATCGTCTTTGAGGCATTTCTCGCCGCGTTCGCACGTATGGAAGATCAGTCTATCAGTGATTCCGGCGCCGCGATTGTTGCCGCCTGGCGCGCGTCGGTAGCGACAGTTGATCGTCGCGTTATCGCGGTTGCCGCAAACGGAATGACCATTGCCGGTGTCGCTCGCGACGTGACCGAGGACGGCGACTTGACCGTGACAACGGATACGGGCGGCAATGAACGCCTGCGCGCGACGGACATCCGCTCGCTCCGTCACGTCGGGTAACGCGCGGTCGCCCTGCCTTGACCGTGGCAACGGTCGGTCGCTATACTCCGCCGACGTGCCGCACGGCACTTGGGCTACCGCAATGAGCGAACTCCAGGGGACACCATGACACAGCCAACCACGTCCAGCGTCCTTCTCAGTGCGTGCCGCACGCCGTTCGGCAAGCTCGGCGGCGCGCTCGTCAGCGTTTCCGCCGTCGATCTCGGCGCGCTGGTGATCCGGGCGGCGATTGAGCGCGCGGGCATCAGCGGTGCGGATGTCCAGCATGTCATCATGGGTATGGTCGTGCAGGCGGGGGCGGGGCAAATTCCCTCGCGGCAGGCAACCTTCAAAGCCGGTCTCAGTCGGGAAGTGACGAGCGACACGATCAATCGCGTCTGCGCTAGTGGCATGCGCGCCATTACGATGGCCGATGCGCTGATCCGGGCGGGCGAGTACGAGGTGATCGTCGCGGGCGGGATGGAGAGCATGTCGAATGCCCCGTATCTCCTGCCGCAGGCGCGCTTCGGTTACCGGATGGGCAACGGCGTCCTGCTCGACGCGATGCAGTACGACGGGTTGCGCTGCGGTGTCGGCGATGTCGTGATGGGCCAATACGGTGATGAGGTCGCCGCCGAGGAGAAGGTCTCGCGCAAGGAGCAGGACGCCTTCGCCTTGCGCTCGCACCGCCGCGCGGTCGCGGCCATCGACAAGGGGACGTTTGACGAGGAAATCGTGCCGGTAGAAATCACCGACCGGCGCGGGATGATTACCCGCATTGGCCGGGACGAGGCGCCACGGCCCGATACGTCGGCTGCCGCATTAGCGAAGTTGCCGCCGGCGTTCCATCCCTCCGGCACCGTCACGGCGGGCAATGCGCCCGGCGTCAACGACGGCGCGGCGGCGGTGGTTGTTGCCTCCGCCGCGTGGGCAGAAGGACACGGCATCGCGCCACTCGCGCGGATCGTGACGAGCGCGACGGCGGCGTGGGACGTGCCGTATCTCGCCTACAGCCCGGCGATGGCGGCGGCGAAGGCATTGGCGCGCGCCGATCTCTCCATTGACGACATCGACGCCGTGGAGATCAATGAGGCGTTCGCCAGTGTGCCGATCATCAGCGGGCGGCGTCTCGGCGTGGACATGGAGCGCGTGAATGTCAACGGGGGCGCGATTGCCCTCGGTCACCCGATCGGCGCCTCCGGCGCGCGGCTCGTCACGACGCTCGCGCTCCACCTGCGGCGTTCGGGAGGCGGCCTCGGCCTGGCGGCGATCTGTTCGGGCGGGGCGCAGGGCGACGCGATCATCCTCGAGGCACGCGCATGAGCGAGCGGGCGATGGCGGGCGCGATCTATCCGTTTCGCGGCGTCTGGCCGACGATTGCGGCGAGTGCATACATCGCCCCCGGCGCGGTAATCATCGGTGACGTGCGGATCGGCGAGGAGTGCGTAATTCTCACCGGCGCGGTATTGCGCGGCGATAATGCGACGATCATCGTGGAGCGGGGCGCGAATGTGCAGGAGAATGCGACCGTACATGTCGACGCCGACGCACCCGCGCGTATCGGAGAATACTGCGTGATCGGGCACAATGCGATCATCCATGGCAGCACGATCGGTGCAGGCTCGCTCGTCGGTATGCACGCGACGGTGCTCAATCACGCCGAGATCGGCGCGGGCAGCATCATCGGCGCTGCCGCGCTCGTCTCGGAAGGTACCGTCGTGCCGCCGCAAACGATGATGCTGGGCGTCCCGGCGAAGCCGCGCCGCGATGTGAGCGGCGACGAGGCCACCGGCATCCGCCGGAGCGCGGAAGGGTACGTGCGGCTCTCGCGGGAATACCTCGCCAGCGGGATGGGGCGCGTCGCCGATGTTGAGGCTGCCGCCGGGCGGGGCCGCTCATCGTCTGGTTCGGCGTAGTGGAGTCGGTAGTGGCGGCCTTTAGAGCCAGATTCAAAACCTCCAAGACACCAAGAACACGGAGAACACCAAGAGAAAGAACGATTGTTCCCTCCTTGGTGTTCTTGGTGTCTTGGTGGTTCAATTTTCCCTGTTTTGCAACAGCCTCTTAGCTTGCCACAGCAAGGAAAACGCCCTAACCGTCCGGGTTGGCGGTTCTGCCGACGCCGATCACGTCCGATGCTTGGTCGCGCTCATCAATATCCGTCGGCGGTGTCAGATCGAAGAGCGCGTACATCTCGCGCACGAACCGCTCCGGGTCAGCGTACTCGATGCGGTACGCCGAGGTGGGCGCGAAGGGCGACTGCGGCAGCACAATGGCGATCCAGCCTTCATCCACGCCGCGCAGATGTAAGTCGTCCATGCGCTTGATGAACTTGCTGAGCGAGACGGGCGGCGTCAGGAGTTGGAAGAACTGCTGATCGCGTTCATTCTGCGACCAGAGGGCGTGGATCAATTGCCGGTGGCGCGTCTGCGCCTCGGATCGCTCCTCGATGCCTCCGGAGGCAATAAACCCCTTAATCATCCCGCCGAAGCGGCCCACCGGCAGCACATCGCTGTGACCGCGCGGGCACAGTCCGCCGACGATCAGTCGCGGCGCATAGACGCGGCGGCATGTTTCACACCAATAGGACGATGCCATCTCCAACCCCATCCCGTGTGCGGCTACGGTCGCGGCGCGGGCGCCCGCGTGTGTTACCATTATCGCATGTCGCTCCGCATGATGCGGAGTATCCCGTGTGAATTGTGAGGCAGCGCCGTTGGTCCCTCGTATTCGCTGGAACGCTGTGCTGGCCGGATTTTTCGTCACGGCGGTCGGCACGCTGATCGCCACGCCGCTGCTCGAACGGGTGGGATGGCAAGTGACCGCCGGGCCGGTCGATATGCTCACGATGGTCTTTCTGCTGCTCGGCGGCTTCGTCGCCGGTCGGATGGGTCGCCGCTTCGAGGGCATTCAGGGTGCGGTCGTCGCGGTTCTCTACATCTTCGCCATCTGGCTGACGAAGCAGGTGCTGGACGAAATCCACATCGCCAATGTGTCCGGCCTAAAGTCGCTCGGCAAGCTCGATTCGTGGGGCAACTTCGGCAAGGACTTCTTCTATTTCGTCGCCGGTGTGCTCGGTGGCCTCTGGGCGACGCCATTCAACGAACGCGAGCGCGCCCGCGAGACGGCGCTCCTGCACACACGAGTACCCTCGCGCCGCCGCCCCACGCCGCGCCCGGTCGAAGCCACGCCGACCGATGATCTGCCGGTTTCATAGCGATAAAAGGAGTAGCGAGATGCAGGACGCCCGGTTCCCGGCGATCGAACCGTACGACAGCGGTATGCTCGATGTGGGTGACGGCCATCAAGTCTATTGGGAGTGTTGCGGCAACCCCGCTGGCAAACCCGCGCTCTACCTCCACGGCGGACCCGGTTCCGGCTTCTCGCCCGGCCAGCGACGTTTCTTCGATCCGAACGTCTACCGTATCGTTCTCTTCGACCAGCGTGGGTCCGGGCGCAGTCGCCCCCTCGCCAGCGAGCCTGATGTCGATCTGCGCACCAACACCACCGCGCACCTCATCGCCGACATCGAATTGCTACGCCGGCTCCACGGGGCCGAGAGTTGGACCATCCTGGGCATGTCCTGGGGGACAACCCTCGGCCTGGCCTATGCCCAGGCGCACCCGCAGCGAGTCAACGCATTGGTGCTGGCGCTCGTGACCACCACCTCCCGCCGCGAGGTCGAGTGGATCACCCACGATGTGGGACGCATCTTCCCGCGCGAGTGGGATCGGTTCGCCTCAGCCGTGCCTGACACGCTGCGGCCCCTACCGCTCGTCGATGCGTACGCGACGCTGCTCTTCGACGCCGATCCCGCCGTCCGCGAGCACGCGGCGCGGGAGTGGTGCGCCTGGGAGGATGCGCACGTCTCCCTCGCCCCCGGCCATCAGCCGAACCCGCGCTACGAAGACCCGGAATTCCGCCTCCGCTTCGCGCGGCTGGTCACGCACTACTGGCGGCACGCCGCCTTCCTCGCAGAAGATCAACTGCTGCGTAATGCAGCAACCCTGAACGGCATCCCCGGCGTGCTCATCCATGGTCGCTATGACGTGAGTAGCCCGCTGGAGACCGCCTGGCAACTCTCCCGGCGTTGGACCACCAGCCGCCTTCATGTCCTCGACGACGCCGGACACGGCGGCGGGGACACCTTCCTGCCCACCGTCATTGGCGCAACAAACCAATTCGCGGCGTTATAATCCTCTGGTCTCGTCGTACAGTCGTTTCCGATGTGGTTACAACGTTCTATCGTGATTGGGAAGGCAAACGAAAAAGCGGCTCCGATAAGAGCCGCCCCGTATGCCGTTACCGTTGCGCCGTCAGTCGCCGCGCTTGTCGAAGCCGCCCGTGATCTTCTGGATCAGCCAGATCAGCGCGATGCCGACGACGACCATGCCGAACATCAGCGGCAATTCGACGGTGATGTTCGCTTCCCAGGCGGCGAGTGTGGTGAATACTGCGATCATCGTCCGCTCCTTGCTCTCAGGTTACGCGCTCGTGTCGGGCTTCGTCGCAACAAGCGACGGCCCTTGCGACGCCGCGACGGTGGTCGTTGACTGCTGCGCAACGCTGCCTGTCGATGCGGCGCTGCCGACTTTCAACATCACATGCATTCCGAGTTGCTCGTGACCGGGGACGGCGCAGATCACGGTGTACGTGCCCGCCTTGAGATCGACCTTGAAGTCGCCGCCCTTGCCCGGATCGAAGGTATCGCTCGTCATGTTCAGCTCTTTGATCGAGATGTTGTGCGGCGATGGCCCGTCGTTCTTGATGTGGAAGATTACAGTGCCCGGATTGACGAGCGACGTATCCAACTGAATCGCGAAATCCTTCTCCGTCGCGTTGATCGTCAGTCCGTCACCAATGATCGTCGCGGGCGCGCTGCTTCCGCCTGCGCTGCTGCCACCAACTGCGGGTGCCGCAGCGCCGGGGTTCTGCACATTACTGGGGATGGGGCCGACGGTGGCGAGCGCCGGGTTGCCCCCGACACCGCCGGTGTTAATGGCGGGGTTCGTCGGCGGCGGCGGCGTGCCATTCTTCGCCTGGTACGCATCGACGACCGCCTGGGTCTGCGCCCAATCGCCGTACTCGATCATGTCAACCAGCGCGCCGATCTGCTCTTCGTTCAGCGGGCCGTTGTTCGATAGCGCCCAGGCCGGCATGAAGGTGCCGGGTCGCCCGTTTGTGAGCGTCCGCGTCAGGTACTCGGTTCGTTGCGTCGCCTGCGCCTCGGAGGTCGGGCGGTTCGCCGGGACATTCAACGGCAAACCGACGCCGCCCTGTCCGTGGTTCCCGTGGCAGACGGCGCAGTTCGCGGCGAATAACTGCTGCCCGCGCGCGATCTGCTCTTCGCGGATGCGCGCGTCGGACGAGGCGCGCGAGGTATCGTTCGTCAAGATATAGACGAGGACAAGCAGCACACCAACGATTAACATGAGAACAACCGTGGCTGCTTGCCGTTCAGCGCGACTGAGCATTTGCTACTCCTCGACTCCGTTGTCGACCACGATCACGCGAGTTTCGTCGTCTGGTCCGGTGAATAATCCTGCCGGGTCGTTACCTTGCTCGTGTCCACAATCACCCCGCCATTCTCGATGGTGATCGGGAAATAGTCGAGCGCGTGCGTCGCCGGGCCGTGGATCAATGCGCCCGTTTGGCCGTTATAGAGCGAGCCGTGACACGGGCACTGGATGTTGCCTTCGAGCGCCGGGCTGGGCGCGGGGACCGTGCAGCCGAGATGGACGCACTTCCAGTAGACGGCGATCGCCGCGTCTGCTGTGGCTGGAAGCAGATAGAAATGCCCTTCGGAATTGCGCACATATTTCTGGCTCGCGAGCGTAGTCTTTATATCCTGCACCGTGCCGGCGTTCACTTTCACGCCGAACCCGACGACCTTGTTCGGATAGAGATTCTTGTAGGTGGCGACCGCGCTCACGGCGGTAAACGCGCCGAGCACCGCGAAGAGACCGTACCGCGTGACGCGCCGCCGCGACGTTTGGTGTTCGAGGATCGGGAGTCGGTCCCGTGTTTGCTGCGTGTGTGACGATGCCTGCATAACGTCGCTGTCCTTCCTTCAAGCGCGCCGTTGCGCTTCGCCCTAGCCGACCGGTGGTGGATTGGGCTTCAGGATGTCCGGCAGATTCCACGGCCAGACGAGATGCTGACTCTCGCCGCGGAACCCCGTGCCAATAATTGCGAGCACCCAATACGAAACCGCGAATGCCGTGAAGAGCGCGATCATCAACTCGCGGGTCGTCGGTTTCCACGCCGCCAGCGTCGTGATGACCAGGATGGCGACAAAGAAGAGGATGATGATACCGGGGATGACCCACGAGCGGATCAGCGTCGCCTTGTTGTCGTCGATGAGCGGCAGTGACTCGAACTTCGTTCGCGCCAGCGTCTGCGTCGGCCCCCAGTAGGTATTGTCCCAGAAGACGAGACCCACCTCGACAATCGTCGTGTAGATGACCGAGTAGATGCAGATCTGCTTCCCCTTGGTGGTCGGGAAGTAGCGGCCAACGCCGGTCGGGTCGCGGTCGAAGTAGGGGATCGCCGCCACAAGGGTGAGCGCGAGGCCCGGCAAGACGACGCCCGCCAGCGCGACATTCATGTGCAGGAGCAATTCCTGAAGGTTCAGGAAGTACCACGGCGCCTTCGACGGGTTCGGCGTCTGGGCCGGGTTCGCGAGGCTCTCCAGCGGCGAGCGCACCGCAATGGAGACGACCGTGAGGACGAGGAGGAAGACCGCCGCCGCGATCGCTTCGATGACCACGAGGTGCGGCCAGACGAGCACTTCGTCCCGCTCCGGCGCCTCAGAGCGCGCGTAGCGGTCTCCCTTGACGAGATCGAGGAGTTTCTGTGTTTTCTGCGCGTCCGGCGTGAGAGCGGTCCGCGTTGAGGGGGTTCCTGCCGTCATTGCCAGATCCTCTCTCACCCTAGAGCGGGGCCGAAATGTTGCCATCCTTGCGGATGCGCCAGAAGTGGACGACCATCAGGACGGAGGCGATGAGCGGTAAGCCGACCACATGGAGCGTGTAGAAGCGGATCAGCGCGCCCTGACCAATGGTCGGCCCGCCAATCAGGAGGTACTGCACCTTTTGGCCGAGCAGCGGCGTCGCGGCGGCGATGTTCGTGCCGACGGTGACTGCCCAGAGGGACAACTGATCCCACGGGAGCAGGTAGCCGGTGAACGAGAGGAGGAAGGTGACGGTCAGCAGGCCGACGCCGATCACCCAGTTGAATTCGCGTGGCGGCTTATACGAGCCGGTATAGAAGACGCGCATCATATGGAGGAAGACGGAAATCACCATCGCGTGCGCAGCGTAGCGGTGCATGTTTCTCAGGAGGATACCGAACGAGACCGTCGTATCAAGATCACGGACGTTCTGGTACGCCTGATCGACGGAGGGCACATAATAGAACATCAGCAGCGCGCCGGTCACGGTGAGGACGAGGAAAAAGAAGAATGAAAGGCCACCGAGGCAGAAGGTGTAGGTCACGCGCAGGGCGTGCCGCTTCAGCCGGACCGGGTGCAGGTGCAGGAAGACGTTGCTGACCACGATCAGCGCGGCGTTGCGTTCCGTGTCGGGGTAGCCGTGGCGGAAGAAGGACTTCCACAACTGCGAGTTGGTGATGCGACTGCCGATCGATTGCTCTTGTCTCACGTGTGCTCCTCCAGATAACAGGCTCCGCCACATCTACCAGCTGCATCGATGGCAATGTCGGGCAAGAACCTTCGCCGTCCCGGATGTGACTTCTCTCTGGTGCGCGCAGCCGACACTGGCTGCGGCGGCACGAAACTGTGAGGTGCTCCAGTTCCTCGCTTCCGGTTGCTCGCCTCCTCCACCTGACGTGGCGCTTCGGCCGGTGACCGCGACAATCTCATCATCGTGTCCGCCCCACGGGGAGGGGTAAGCGTAGTTTGCCACTGCCCTCAAACGGCGTCAAGTATCGCGCGGTGACCTGTCCGTACTCAGCGCCCCTCCGTCGCGCGCAAGGCGGGGAAGAGGATGACATCGCGGATCGACGGCTGGTTGGTGAAGAACATCACCATCCGGTCGATGCCGAGGCCGAGCCCGCCGGTCGGCGGCATCCCCTGCATCAGCGCGGCCACGAAGTCGTCGTCCACCGGCATCGCGTCACTGTCGCCCTGGGCGCGTTGCGCCGCCTGCTCCTCGAAGCGCGCCAGTTGATCGAGCGGGTCGTTCAACTCGGTATACGCATTGCCCAGTTCCAGGCCGGCGATGAACGGTTGGAAGCGTTCAACCACGCTCGGATCGTCCGGCGACCGCTTCGCGAGCGGCGAGAGTTCGACCGGGTAGTCGATCAAGAACGTCGGCTGGATGAGCGACGGGCGTACGAAGGTCTTCAGCAACTCATCGATGATCCGTGCGCACACCCTGTCATCGGGAACGTCGGCGCCTGCGTCGCGCGCGCGGCGACGCAACTCGTCGGTATCGGCGATGGCGGGGTAATCAATGCCGCAGGCGTCGCGAATCGCGTCCCGCATGCGCACGCGCGGCCACGGCGGGCGCAAATCGACCGTATGCTCGTCATAGGTGACGGTCGTCGATCCGAACACGCTCGTCGCAATGTAGTTGAACACGCCCTCGACGATGTCCATCATCGCGTGGTAATCCGCGAACGCCTGGTAGCACTCCATCATCGTGAATTCGGGATTGTGTTGGCGGTCCAGCCCCTCGTTGCGGAAGTCCTTGCAAATCTCGTAGACACGCTCCAACCCGCCGACGATCAGCCGCTTGAGGTACAACTCGTCCGCGATGCGGAGATAGAAATCCTGATCGAGCGCGTTGTGGTGGGTCACGAATGGGCGCGCCGCCGCCCCGCCATATTGCGGCTGCAGCGTCGGTGTCTCCACTTCGAGAAAGCCCCGGCTATCCATAAAATGCCGCGTCGCCGCGACGATCTGCGACCGGAGGATAGCGACGCGGCGCGATTCTTCATTGACCATTAGATCGATGTAGCGCTGACGATAGCGCTTCTCGATATTTTCCAACCCGCGCCACGTACCGGGCGGTGGGGAGAGCGCCTTCGCAATAATAGCGATGTCGTCAACGTCGATGGAAATCTCGCCGGTCTTCGTACGCATGAGCGGTCCTGATGCCTGCACGAAGTCGCTCAAATCAACGGTGGTCGTAACGAAGTCGAATCGCTCCGCGCCGAGCTTCCGCTGCTGAATGAAGAGTTGCAGTTCCCCGCTGCCGTCGCGGATGCGTACGAAGAGGAGCTTGCCAATGTCACGCTTCTGGACGACGCGCCCGACAACCGTATGCGTTTCGCCCTCATGTTGCGCGAATTCGGCAACCGCCTCGGCGTTAGTAATCGTGCGTTCGCTGCGCGGCGGATACGGATCGAGCCCCGCGTCGCGCAAGATTTGGAGCTTCGCGATGCGGGTTTGCTGAAGGTCGTCGAATTCCACGACTACGAGACCTGCACAATCGTATAGGTCATCTCGCCGGCGGGCGCTTGGACGGCCACCGTGTCGCCGCTCCGTCGGCCGAGCAGCGCCGCGCCGACGAGCGACTCACTGCTGATCTTCCCGGTGCGCGAGTTCGCCTCTGCGGAACCGACGATCACCCAGGTCAACTCGTCGCCGGCATTGTCCCGGACGACGATGTGGGAGCCGAGGTGGATGGTGCCGTCGCCCGCGCCGTTGCCGTTCTCCGGGATGATCTCCGCGTGACGCAGCATATGCTCGATCTCGCGCACGCGGGCGTCGATCTGCGCGAGCTCGTCCTTCGCTTCTTCGAGCGAGCCGCTGTCATCGGCATCGTGATCCGCTTGCGTGTCGTGAATGCGGTCGATGACGCCCGCGCGCCGTACCGAGAGGAGTTCGTGCAGTTCGGCCTCAAGCGCCTGCTTGCCATCTGCGGTGAGATAAACGGTCTCGCTACTCATCTGCGTTCTCCCCAATCCCTTCCTCAAGGCTCGGTGCGCACCGGAGACGAAACACATCAGAGAGCCCCGTGAGGCTCTCTGACGCCACGACCGTGGGAGAGACAATTACTACGAACGTCTCAACGTTATCGGCGCGGCGGGGGCAAATGATGCCGGGTGTAAAACAGAAGCGCCGTGGTGGGCGCGACAGGACTCGAACCTGTGACCTTTCGGATGTGAACCGAACGCTCTAACCGGCTGAGCTACGCACCCATGCGCAGGGAGTCTAGCACAATGACCTGTGCGAGACAATCCCTGCCGGACATTTTACGAGAGAAGCGCAATGCACTCCACTTCCACACGCGCATTGAGGGGCAACTGCGCGACCTGGACGGTGCTCCGGGCGGGCTTGTTTTCACTGAAATACTCGCTGTAGACCTCATTGAAGGCGGGGAAGTCCGCCATGTCCGACCGGAAGGAGGTCGTCTTGACCACTTTCGCCGTCGAGGACCCGGCTGCTGCGAGCACTGCCGAGAGATTGTCGAGGACGCGCTTGGCCTGCACGCGGATGTCTCCCTCGACGATTTTGCCGGTTGCCGGATCAATCGGGATCTGACCGGCGGTGAAGACAAAATCGCCGCTTTTGATGGCCTGAGAGTAAGGCCCAATCGCCTTCGGTGCGTTGTCCGTCTGTACAATTTCCATGCGCGCCAGCCTTTCGTATCGCCACGAATCAATCGTGAGGCGAGGGTAGCATCGGGGCGCGCGGCGGTCAACCGCCAAAGCGACCTCAGGTATACTGGGCCAATGAGCGGAACCGTCAGTGTCGTCATCGTCACATACAATGGTCGGGCGCTGCTCGAATCCTGTCTGCTCGCCCTGTTCGGCGGCTCGCGCTGCCCGGACGAGATCATCGTCATTGACAACGATTCGACGGACGATACCGTCCCGTGGCTCCATCATACATATCCCGTATCTTGCGTTCTGCGGTGCAGCGCGAATCTCGGCTTCGCGGCAGCGAATAACGCGGGCATCCGTGCCAGTTCCGGTTCGTTCGTGATGACTCTCAACAATGATACGCAGGTTGCGCCCGATGCGCTCGCTCGCCTGACAACTACGCTCGACGAGGCCGATGCGTCGGTCGGGGCCGCGATGAGTACGATGGTCTTTGCGGAGAGCCCAACCATCATCGCCTCGGCGGGCTTGGAGACGTTCACGAACGGGGTCGTGCGCGATGCGGGGGTGGGCGAGGCGATCAATCCGCGCCGGGCACCCTTTCCGATTTTCGGGCCAAGCGCCGGGGCCGCGTTGTACCGGCGCGCGGCGCTCGACGATGTCGGCCTGTTCGATCCGGCCTTCTTCATGTACCTCGAAGACGCGGACCTCGCCTGGCGTCTCCGCTTGCGCCGGTGGAGTACCGTCACGGTGCCGGATGCAATCATCCGGCACGCGGTCTCAGCGACCGCCGGGTATGGTTCACCGCGCAAGGTGTATTACCTCGCGCGCAATCGATGGTGGTGCATCGCGAAGAATATGCCGGGAGCGTTACTCCGCGAGTGCGCGGTGCCGATCGCACGATACGATGCCGCTGCGTTTGCGTATGCTATGGCGACCGGAGATCGGGCCAGTCTCATGGGCCGACATGATGCATTGGCCGAGTGTGCGGTGCTGCGAAAGGCGCGAAGCCGCATACAAGCGTGTGTCACCGCGTCCGATGACGAGATTCGCCAGTGGTTACAGCCTGCACCGCCGTTGACTGCGCCCTTGCGGGAGCGGCAGGTGATTCGCGCATTGATACGGGGGAAATAAAGAAGGGTGTGGTGGAGGCGCCCGATGGAGTTGCACCATCAATTGCTACCCCGCCTTGCGGGCGAGGCCCTTCTACTCGGGCAGGGCGCCATGCCGTACCGACGCGGGAGTGTGCCATACGCTTTGCCTCCCGTCAAGCGATTTGCGCGGCCTCAATCCATATCGAGATAGGAGATGATATCGCTCCGTTCCATGTACCGACTCGGATCGGGCAGCGCCCGGAAGCCGAAGCGCGCATAGAGTCCGTGTGCATCGCGCGTCACGAGGCTCCATCGGCGCAGCCCCTGGAGGTCCGGGTGCGCGGTGATCGTCTGCATCAGCCATGTGCCGAGCCCGCGACCCTGATAGGAATCGAGGATGTAGACATCACCGAGATACGCGAAGGTCGCGCGATCAGTGATGACCCGCGCGAAGCCAATCTGCGCGTCATCATGGAACACACCGAAGCAGAGGGCGTTCGCAATGGAACGAGATACCGTCTCTTTCGGGATGCCCGTCGCCCAGTAGGACGCCGAGAGATAGGCATAAATGGCGTCGAGGTCAAAATCCGCTGGATCGGTGCTGATGCGGAACGAATCGTGGTTCCCGCGCGAATCCATTCCTACCTCCTCGTTCGTCTTTGCTGTTGACGTGTGCAGGCAGATTGAAACGGAGTGCATCGGCGTGAGCAACATCCTTTGGGCACACAAACGTGCCCATCCAATCGGATGGGCACGGAATGATTCATGAAGAAATTGGTAGCGGGGGTGGGATTCGAACCCACGACCTTTGGGTTATGAGCCCAACGAGCTGCCGCTGCTCCACCCCGCGACGACATGAGAAGGACTGAGGAGTGAGGAGTGAGGACTGCGCGGCGCCGAG
>JBPCMC010000394.1:0-10197 GCA_051002645.1 Thermomicrobiales bacterium | reverse complement strand
CGGCGCGTAACCGGGCGGTAGCGGGGCTGGTGAACCGGACGAACTGGCGGATCACGACGTGAGAGCAGGGTACGGGGAGGGGGCAGATCATCTCCCCGCTTACTGTGCAGGTTATCTACTGGCTACTATGCTATGCTACCGCCACGATGAAGAAGGCGCTTGGGGTTCTCCGCCAGAACGAGTTGATGTTCACGCTCTGCGTGATGGTGGCGCTCGTCATGGTGGGGCTCTCGATGGTCTCGCCGATTCTGCCGCTCTACGGGCGGACGTTCGGCGTCAATGGAGCGCTGATCGGCCTGATCGTCTCCGCCTATCCCATCGCTCGACTGCTGACAAACACACCCGCCGGGAGGCTGGCGGATCGCTTCGGGCGGCGTCCGTTCCTGCTCGGCGGCATGTGCTTCACCGCCGTCTCGTCGGTGATCTGTGGCCTCGCCCCGATCTATGCCGTGCTGCTCCTCGGGCGCTTCCTGGAGGGGATCGGCTCGGCGCTCTTCATCACAAGCGCGCAGGCGACCATCGCGGACATCAGCACATCGGAAAACCGGGGCCGGATGATGAGCACCTTCCAGGGCTCCTTCCTCCTCGGCTCGACGGCGGGCCCGACCATTGGCGGCGTGATCGCCGGGGCGGTGGGGGCGCGCGGCGTGTTCTTCGTCTATTCGTTGATGGCGCTGCTTGCCCTCTCCTGGACCTTCATCCGGCGCAGGACGATCCCCGTACCCGTCGTTGAGCAAGCAGTCGTACAGGAGGCGACGAGCCCGCGCCGCACCTCCCCCTTCGCGGCGTGGCGCTATCTCTCGGACATCTCGTTCCTCGCCATTTGCCTGCTGACGCTCGCCCAGTTCTTCACGCGCACCGGCACGCGCACAACCGCGCTCCCACTCCTCGGCGCGGATCGCTATCACCTCGGCGAGGAGGCGATCGGCGGCATCCTGACGCTGGCGACGATTGGCAATCTCATCTGCGTCCCGCTCGCCGGCTGGATGGTGGACAATCTCGGGCGCAAGGCGGCGATTGTGCCGAGCACAATGCTCTCCGGCATCTCGGTCGTCTGCTTCATCGTCAGCCCGAACATCCTCTGGTTCACCCTGAGCGCCGCGCTCTTCGGCATCAGCACGGGCATCGCGGGCCCCGCGCCCTCCGCGTACGTCGCCGACCTCGCGCAGGGGCAGGGGATCGGCGCGCGCCTCGGCGTCTATCGCTCCTTCGGCGATGTCGGCTTCATCCTCGGGCCGATCTGCATGGGCCTCGTCTCCGACGCGGCGGGATATGGCCCCGCGCTCGCCATCAACGCCACGCTCATCATCACGACGGGACTCTTCTTCGCCCTCGTCGCGCGCGGGCCGGGCGGCAAGCGCGTCCGCGCGAAAGCGGCGGCAGCCGAAGCGCTGCTTAAGCCCGTGTCGGAGACTCTGCATGGCGACGACTGACCCGCCCGCGCCCCTCGCTATCCCGCCGCCCGCCGACGTGAACGAGCTGGTTCGCCTGATGCGCCTGCCCCGCGCGGGCATCGTCACCGACATCGACGGCACCATCGCGCCCCTCGCGGCGACGCCCGGCGCGGCCCGTGTCGACGCGGACGCGCGCCGCGCGCTGCTGCGCCTCATCCCGCGCCTCACCCTCGTCACCGCGTTGACTGGGCGGCGCGCCGCCGATGGCGCGGCGCTGCTGCAAATCCCGGAGATGCCCGTCGTCGGCAATCACGGCATGGAAATGCTCGTCGGCGAGACGCTGACGGCGGACGCGGACGCGGCCCGCTACGCCCCGAATGTCCATCGTGTGATCGAGCGAATGCACGTTGCGCCGTTGCCGCCCGGCACGATCCTCGAAGACAAAGGGCCGACCGCCAGCGTCCATTATCGCCTCGCCCCAAACCACCGTGAGGCGCACGTCGCGCTTGTCGCCCTGCTCGCACCACTGGTTGCCGCCGAAGGACTTCATCTGACCGAAGGGCGCGCGCTCTTCGAAATCCGCCCGCCCGTACCGATCCATAAAGGCCACGCGCTCACCCGCCTCTGCGCCGCGTACGCGCTCGATGCGGTGGTGATGTTCGGCGACGACCTGACCGATGTGGACGCCTTCGACGCGCTCCGCACGCTCCGCGCCGCCGGGAAAGTGTCCGGCCTCAACGTCGGCGTGGTCGCGCCGGACGGCACCGCGCCGCCCGAAGTGCTCGCCAGCGTGGACGCCATCGCCACCGGCGTCACCGGCATCGCCGCCCTCCTCACCGCCATCGCGGACGCGCTGGAAGCCTAGTCCCTCCTGGCCGTGATGTCATTCGCCTCCGTACGTCGTTGGCAACCCGAAGCGCGCGAAAAGTGCCGGGTCGGCGAAGCGCACGAGGGAGGCGATCGCGCCCCCGTCGATCGCGAGGACGATCACCGAGTGGGCCTGAAAATCACCCGCGTCGCCCTCCCGAGAATAGGCGGCAAGCGCAGGCTGGCGGTTCGCGCGCGTCGGCACGAGCCGGTAGCGATCGAGCCGCCCGCCGTGTGGCACGGTGGCGAGGAAGACCCCGATCGCTTCGCGCCCAACATAGCGCGCGGGCTGTGGCGGCATCGTGAAGAGGGCATCCTCGGTCAGCAGCGCGACGATGGACGGCACGTCGGCGGCGTGCCAGGCATCCGCCAGGCGGCGGACGAGCGATTGCTCGGTCACGGTACTGGTCTGGGAATGGTCGCGTGTCACCCGTCCGGCGATCCGTTCCCGCTCCAGCGTCGCGCGGGCGCGCTGCAACGCGCTGTTCACCCCGGCCACGCTGGTCGCCAGCATCGCCGCCACCTCGGCAGCGGGATACCCGATGACATCGCGCAGGAGAAGGGTGGCGCGCTGCCGGGGCGGGAGGAACTGCACTGCCGCGACGAAGGCGAGTTCGACGCTCTCCTGGTGCTCGATCATCGCCTCCGGGCCCGGCGGGGTCGGTGCGAGCGCGTCGAGCAGGTGATCGGGGTACGGGTCGAGATGCATCGGTTCGCCCTCCTCCGGCAGCGATAACACGACCTCGCCGCGACGTGCGCGCCGGGAGAGCATCGTCAGGCAGACATTGGTAGCGATCCGATAGAGCCAGGCGCGGAAGGGGGCGCGTGGCTCGAAGCGATTGAGCTGACGCCAGGCGCGCAGCAGCGTCTCCTGCAAGGCGTCGTCGGCATCGGCGAGCGAGCCGAGCATCCGGTAGCAATGGACGTGGAGCTCGCGCTCATGCAGCAGGGTCAGCGCCGCGAACGCCCCTTCGTCCCCCGATTTCGCTGCGGCAAGATGTTCGATCTCCATCTTATTGCTGTCGGCAACGTCCTTGTGCAGCGTCATGCGCCCTTCTCATCCGATGGTCAGCACGAGGCGCGCGGTGGCGCGCCTCGTCCCGAACACGTGCATCCCGTTCCTGGAGGCATGTAAAGGCTATCTCATGCGCGCCAGAAGCCATAGGAGCCAATCTCGCGCACGCCGACCGGGGTCGGCGGCTCGTCGCAGCGATCGACGATCCCTTCCTGGAAGGCGCGGAAGGCCGCGACGTTCAGGAGCGGGCTGCGACCGTCCGCAGTCTCGACCGACGACGCGATATGCACGAAGCTGACGCCGTCCTCCAGAACGAAGGTGGCATAGTGCAGACCCGCCGGTGTGGTCTCGCGGAGCTCCTCATAGACCCGCCGTACCAATTCCTCGTTGTGCGCCGCCTGTTCGGGCTTGACCTTGTAGCGCACCATTACTTGTCGCATCGCTGACCTCCCGGTAGATAGTTGTCCTCGCGCCGATCCGGCGCCTACGTATAGAACCCGCAGATTGCGTCAAACTCATCGGTGGCACGCGACAACCATCGTGGGTAACCGACAGGTGCGCTATCAGTGGACATGGTGTATTGCTCACGGTTGCAGAGTCACACATCTTCGAGGCGCGCAATCAATCCCCGCCGTTACTGTGGTGGGCGCTGAATGATGAGGAATGGCGGCCAGTGATGCGACGACCGCACGTGATGTGAGCGAGGATGATGGAGATCAGAGGGCGCATGCTATGCGCCCCTACCTCTTCCCTTCCCTTCGAGGGAAGGGGGAGAGAGGTAGATTAGGTCTGCACCCGCGGCTCGCGCGCGACGGCGGCAATGTCGTCGATCTGGTCGGTGATCCAGCGGACGATATCGGCCTGTTCGACGGACTCACGCAGCGCCGCCGCCCGCCGGAAACGCTCCTCGGTCGGCATGGTGAGCGCCGTATGGAGGGCGTCCGCCGTACCGGCGATATCGCAGGGGGTGATCGAGAGTGCCTGCGCGCCCAACTGCTCGTGCGCGCCCGCCGTCTCGGAGAGGATGAGCACGCCGCCGCGGTCGTTGAGGAGCGCGCCCTCCTTGGCGACGAGGTTCATCCCGTCCGCCAGCGAATTGACGAGCAGTGCGTCGTAGAGCGTCAGTGCGGCGAGCGCGCGCTCGTAGTTCTCGCTCACGAGGAGGCGGACGGGGCGCCAGGTCTCGGTGCCGTGCTTGGTGTTGATCCGCCCCATCAGCGCATAGATGTCGTCCAGGTACCGCTGATAGCGCGGCACGGCGAGGCGGGAAGGGACGAGTAGTGCGAGGAAACGTACCCGCCCGAGCCACTCGGGATAGCGTTCGAGGAAGAGGTCGAACGCCTTGAAGCCGCGCAGGACATTCTTGCTCGGCTCCGCGCGATCCACGCGAAGGATCGTCTGCTCGCCGAGATAATCCTGCAAAACATCGATGTATTCCGCGACCGTTTCGTTCGCCGCTGTCCGGCGGACGGCGGCGACATCGAGCGAGATCGGATAGCAACGCACGCGCACCGTCCGCCCCTCGTGACGCACACAGAGCCACTCGTGGTCGCCCTCCGCGCCGGGAACGTTCGCCACGCAGGTGCGGATGAAGTTGTGGCAGTGGTCGTACGTCTGGAAGCCGACGACATCGTTCGCCAGGAGGCCGCGACAGATTTCCTGCCGCATCCGCGCGGGCAGGAACATCCAGTAATCTTTGTCCGGCCAGGGAATATGAATGAACTGCTGGATGAGCGCGTGGGGCAGCCGCGCGCGGACGAGCGCCGCCGTCAGGTAGAGGTGATAATCCTGTAAGAGGACAATCGGCTGCTCACTCTTCGCCAGTTCCGCCGCCCGGTGGATCGTGTTCGCGAACGTCAGATTGAGGATCGAGTAGCCGACATCCCAGGCGCGCCAGACCTGCTGATCGATGTCCGGCTCCTGCGCGGCGTCCCAGAGGTAATGCTGGAGGAACCAGAGCATCTCGTTGCTGATCTGATTGTAGGCGAGGTCGTAGGTCTCGGGCGGCACCGTCGCGAAGTGGATCTTCAGCGGCGGTTCGCCCTCGTCGTCCACGACGACCGGCTCGCCGCCCGCCGCCGTCGCCACCTGGCGATCCCCCTCCGTCATCGCGCTCGCCACCCAGATCGGGTCCACGTACCGGCCAAGTGCGCTCATCGCCGTGACGACGCCGCCACTCCCCCGCCGATGCGTGAAGGCGCCATCGTCACCCCGCGCGAATTCCACCGGCCCGCGGTTGGCCGCGATGATCAGCGGATGCGCCGCGAGCAGCGCCGCGTTCGGTGGCTGCGCTCCGTTCGTGCCGATCTCCATGCATGGTCCCCTTCCGCCGCGCCACGTCGCGCGTCTCCCTGTAGTATACGCGCCCGCCGCGCCGCCAGATGACGAATTTGTTACCCCAATCGCCGCAGAACACACGGAAGTGAAGGGCGCCTTCCGTATACTTGTCCCTAGCAGAGAGATGTTTGTTTTTGCAGATAAATTTGTTCGGGAGTTTATTCAATGTTGTTGCGGTGGATGGAGCAAAAGGTGTCGCGGTCGTGAGCGTCCTCGTTATCGACGTGGACGAGACGGTCCGCACTTTCGTCCACGCGCTCGCCGTCTCCATCGGGCAATGCTCCGTCACCCTCTACGAACGCGACGGCGACGATCTCGTCCCCCGCGCGCACGCCGGGCTCGGCACAGTGATCGAGCGGGTGCGGATCGACCGGGGCGTGATCGGGCGCGTCTATCGCGATGCGCAGCCCGCCCTCGTGCCGGATGTGGACAAGGATGCCGATTTCCTTCCCTTCGCGACGGGCGTCCAGAGTGAGATGGCGGTGCCGGTCATCGTCGATGGCGCCGTCTTCGGCGTCGTGGACGTGCAAAGTGCGGCGGCGCTCGACAGACTCGACCTCGAACTGCTCGCGCTCATTACGCAGCGCATCGGCGAGACGATCCAGCAGGCGGAGCGATACGCCTCGGTCGCACGGCGCGCCGACCGCGCCGAGCGGCTGCTCGACATCGGCATCTCGCTCGCCGCCTCGCTCGATCCCGGCGCGGTGATGGAGGCGGTGCTCGACCAGATCGCCCAACTCGTCGCCTATGAAGGGGCCGCGCTCCTGACGATGACGGCGGACGGCACACTCCGCCTGGCCGACGGGCGCGGGCCATTCGCCGTCAATGCCGACCTCTTCGAGGGGGTCGATCCGACCGCATACAGCCTGACCAAGGCGATGACTGAAACGGGCAAACCCTTCTTAATCAGCGATCTCCCCGCGCACTACCACGGCATGCCGCCCGCCACCTTCGCGTGGCTCGGCTCGCTGATCGTCGCGCCGCTCCGCGTGGAGGGGCAGTTGATCGGCGCGATCATGGTCGGCGGCGCCACCCGCGCCCGTTACACCCCGGACGACGCCGCGACCGTCGCAGAATTGGCGCGCCATGCCGCTGTCGCCCTGAAGAACGCGCAGATGCACGCCACCGTCGCCCTCGCCGCGCAGACGGACGCGCTGACGGGCATCGCCAATCGCGGCGCATTGATGGAGCGGCTGGAGCGGGAACTGGACCGTTCCCGCCGCTACGAACGCTCGCTCGCCGTGCTCTTCTTCGACCTCGACCGCTTCAAGGACATCAACGATACCTACGGCCGTCAATTCGGCGACCGGATGCTACGCGAGTTGGCGCGTATCGCCACCCAGAGCGTGCGCAGCATCGACCTCGTCGGGCGGTATGGCGGCGAAGAATTCGTCGCCGTGCTGCCCGAGACGGACGGCGCGCAGGCGCTGATCGTCGCCGAGCGCATCCGTACGGCAGTCGCCGCCCGCCGCTTCACGCTCGACACCGGCGAGGAGGTGCGCGCGACGGTCAGTGCCGGCATCGCCGTCTTCCCCGACAATGGCGCGACGATGGACACCCTGCTCCGCGTCGCGGACACCGCCCTCTACACCGCCAAAGCGGGCGGCCGCAACCGCGTCCATTACGAACCTGTCAGCGGATAGGCAGTACAGACGTATCAGCCCACTGGCAGCAGACTTACAGTAGTGCGCGGATTGCTGCAAGCAATTGCGGTGGCGGAGCAAGCATCTGGTTATTCGCATAGGCGACATGAGCAGCAATGACATGACGCGGCACCACGATTCCCGGCGGGAATGCGTGTCAAAGCCGATCGGTCACGCGGTGGGGGCTATACTCTGGTGGTGGCAGGCTTCCAGCCTGCTCTCTCGCAGGCTGGAAGCCTGCCCAGAGGGCCACTCGCACCACCAATCCATCAATCTTGCGCGAACGACCGGGTTTGAGATGCATCCTCCCGGCGGAGGAGGTCTTCGTCCACGCCATTCTTGCGCATAAAGTCGAGGATTTCGCGCCGGTGCCGCTCGTAGTAGTCGAGGGCGAGACGAATGTCCTTCGCGGTGAGCGTCGGCAGGGATCGCTGCACGCGGGAGAGGTCGCCGCCATGCATCCGATCCATGAGAACGACCGCACGAACGGGCAGGCGCGTCCCAGCGATCGTCGGCTCCCCACCGAGGATCAATGGGTCAGAGACACGATCTCGCTGGCCGTTGATGCCACGTGAGTTGTCACAGTTGCCATAGTGCAGCCTCCAAACTATCCGTCTCAGGCGGAGTATAGGCCGGTGCATCAAAGGAATCAAGGAAGATTCACGCGTATCGTCGTTCAGATTGCGCAGATGACGGTAATCACACATTTTGTCGCTCCTCGGGCAATTAAAACGCAAGAGGCCATAATAGATGTGTTATAATCGGCTCATGGAGTGGGAGATCGAAGTCACCGACCAGTTTGAAATGTGGTATGACGACCTCGAACTCGCGGATGCAAAGGCGGTCGTGCAGGCGATTGAATCGCTCGAACGCACCGGCCCCGCACTCGGACGACCGCTCGTCGATACGATCGACCGCTCCCGGATCGCGAACCTGAAGGAGTTGCGACCGAAGCGCAACGACATCCGCATTCTCTTCGTTTTCGATCCCCGTCGTACCGCGATCCTGCTCATCGGTGGCAGCAAGACGAACGACTAGCAGGGCTGGTACGAGCGGAACATCCCCGAAGCGGAACGGCTGTATCGCGAATATCTCGCAGAGATAAAGAAGGAAGGACTGCTATGAGCGGGCACAAGAAATGGTCGGAGATCCGCAACCACCATGCATTCTCCCCTGAAGACGAGCGGGAGATTGCGGCGGAGGTGCGCACGATGCTGCGCGAGAACGCACTCTCGCAGTTGCGCCGCCGCAAGGAGATCAGCCAAGAGGAACTGGCCGCCGCCCTCGGCGTTTCACAGGTCAGGGTATCGAGCATCGAGCGGGCGGACGAACCGCAACTGCGGACGATGCGCCGGTTCATCGAGGCGCTGGGCGGCGAGTTGATCGTGCAGGCGAAAATTGACGGCGAGACGTTCGACCTGCTCGCTCCGGACGCGGATGAAACGGCGAAGGCGACGACGGCGTGAGTTGTCACAGGTGGAATGCCGATGACCGGCGGCAACGGTCAGCACGGATTCAGACGCCGCTCATCTCCGCTTCAGCATTCGTGCGTACTATTGAGTAGACAAGATACCCGCCGGATGGAGGATGCGCTCCCTGTCCATTGAGCGGTGCGAAGACTGGCCAGATGGGCATGGGAACGGCGCGAGAAATCTGTCATGCTGCGCGTAGGAACAAATCGTGCGTAGCGTACGTTGTAGAGGGTGAACACGGCGCACAGCGCAGTGGCGATCAGAGAGACGGAGGCTTATATCATGGACAAGACGGTTTCATTACAGTCGCTGGTCGTGGAGAAATATACGCAATTGCTCCATGCTGCGGCGAAGCGCCGCGACTCTCTGCTCGGCAAGAGCACGCCGATCCCCGTCGTTGTGCGGCCGTCCCAGCCCATCCGGGTGCCGGTCAGCCGTCGCCGTCGCGTCTATCCGTAGCGCCGGCCGGGCGAAGCAGACACCAAGGTCTGCCGCGCACCCGCCGGACGCCGAACGGTCTTCCATATAGACGAGCCGCGCGCACCATGACGCGCGGCGCAAGGCCCGACCACAAGCGGTCGGGTTTTTGTTTGGGCTGTATCGCCGCTCCGCTATACTGGAATCGGAGATATTCGACCATTGCGACGAAGGGGTACACATCTGACAGCGACGATAGACCAACCCTCGGTGAGCGCGATCTGGGTAGTCGGGCACCGGAACCCGGACACGGACTGCACGGTCGCCGCGCTCACCTATGCCGCGCTCAAGCAGTCGCAGACGGATGACGATACGCTGTATATCCCCGCCGTGCTCGGCCCGCTCAACGCGGAGACCCGCGCCGTCCTCGCGCGCTTCGGGGAACTCGCGCCGCTGACGCTCGCCGATGTCCTCCCTCGCGTGCGGGACATCATGACGACCGCCATCCGCTCCGTTGCGGACGACGCGACGCTCGATGATGTCGCCTCTCTGATGCACGACTACCGCATCCGCACTGTGCCGGTGATCGGCGGCGATTATCACCTGCACGGCGTCGTGACGGTCGATGAAATCGCCGACCGCTACTTGCGCGAACTGCAAGCGGGCGAGGGGCACAATCTCCCGACCAGCGTGCGCGACCTGATGCGCACTGATGTCGCGACGGTCAGCGCGGACGTGCTGATCGAGGAGGCGCAGCGACTGCTCATCGAAGCGAAGGGGCCGAGTCTCGTCGTGGTGGACGACGATGACCGCGTTGTCGGCCTCGCCACGCGCACGGACTTCCTGCGCCGCCAGCGCCGCCGGATCGTCCTCGTCGACCACAGCCAGCGGGCGCAGTCGGTCGAAGGTCTGGAGACGGCGGAGATCGTCGAAGTCGTCGATCACCACAACATCGGCGACGTGATGACGGGCGCGCCGATCTTCTATCTCGCCGATCCGGTCGGCGCGACTTCCACCCTGATCGCGGAGATGTATCTCGACCCCGCGCGGTG
>JBPCMC010000393.1:0-10645 GCA_051002645.1 Thermomicrobiales bacterium | reverse complement strand
TCGGCGCGGATGAGTTCGCGGCGATGAAGCAGTCCGCCTACTTCTTCAACGTCGGTCGCGGCCCGATTGTCGATCAGGCCGCGCTCCTCGCCGCGCTCAACGAGGGCGCCATCGCGGGCGCGGGCATTGACGTCACCGATCCCGAACCCTTGCCGCCGGACGATCCATTGTGGGACGTCCCGAACCTCATCCTGCTCACCCACTACGCCGGTCTCACCCCGAAGTACGGCCCCCGCGCCTACGAAATCCTCAGTGAGAACCTCCGCCGCTTCCTGAATGGCGAGGAACTGCTGAACATCGTGGACAAGCAGCGAGGATACTGATGTACGAGCTATGGTACATAGACACGGGGAATATCGTTGACACATTCGCAACCGAAGCAGCGGCATTGACCGAAATTCGTGCATTGGTTGATGACTACGGTACTTCCTCGGTGAACACGATGGCCTTGCTCCATACCAGTAACCGTGGAGAGAAGCGATTGGTCGCGCAAGGCGAGGAACTTCTGAACATTGTTCAGACAGCAGAGAGATTGGGGGATTCGCCAGCGGAGCATGCAAGGTGATGTGATGTGGGAGGAAACATCTATGGTCATCGTCGGTTTCCGCGATGCGGGTGACCGATTTTCCCATATCGACGCATCGTTCGTGGGAACGTCGCTGATCTTACCAGACGGCGCTCAATCGGTTTGTGTCAAGTACGAGACACCGACAACCGATGCGACGTATAGCGTCTGCTTCTATCCATATTGGGAGCACCCGCTGTATCAGGCAGCGATCCGCGCGGGCAAATCACCGAACGTTGGTCATACGGAGGAAGACAAGATTATTGTAACCGTCGTCGCACGGAGAGTGTACGAATTTGCCATTGAGCGACGCACTGACGTGATTGATTGGGGGTTCTCTGAAGGGGATCATCCTTTGCTATGGCCATATCATGATTCTGTCCAAGTTCATTGCGTTTCGTCGCTCACACCGTCGCAGGTCGCCGACCTCATCGATCTGGCACGCACTGAGGGGCGCGAATATCTCAACATACCGAGCACCCGCGCACCGTTCTTTGGCATCAGGCAATTCTATGAATGGGCGAGACACGGCAATTTCCAACTGGGCCGTTTCCCAACGCCCTTATTCGAGCGCATTGCTGCGTATCTCGATAGTATCGGCGCTGAATATTCCGTTCCATTCCCTCCCAAAAGGCGAGATGGCGTACCAAAACTGTTCCTCGCCGATGGCGACTACATCATCGCGGACGACTTCGAGGTGGAGATTCCGCCGATTGTTCATAAGAACGAGTGACTCCAAGGACTGTAGGATCAGCAGACGCGCTATACTCGTCGGCATGCCTGTTCTGCTATCGGAGAGGAGATAACCTGTGACTGACCGAACACCGCTCACGATTGAGGAGATTGTCACACTCGCGCTGCCGGGGGGCGCGCAGATCAGCCCCGATGGGCGGAGTGTCGCCTATGTGCTGGCGGATACCGCCAAGGATGGCGCGGTGCGGCACGCGCATATCTGGCTCGTGCCGACGGACGGTTCAGCGCCGCCGCGCGAACTGACTGGCGGGCCGCGCCAGGACACGACACCCCGCTGGTCGCCGGACGGCCAGACAATCGCCTTCCTCTCCGACCGCACCGAGGAGAACAAGCAGGACATCTACCTCCTTCCCGTCGGTGGCGGCGAGGCGCGACGGCTGGGCGACCTGCACGGCGGCCTCGGCGATCTGTCGTGGTCGCCGGACGGCACGACGCTCGCCGTCATCCGCACCGACCCGGAGACGGACGACGAGAAGCAGCGCAAGGAGCAGCGGGACGATGCCTATGTCGTCGAATCGCGCCAGCACCGGAAGTACGCGCATTTCTGGATCGTCGATGTCGCGACCGGCGCGGCAACGCAGCGCGGCCCGGACGATCTGCACGTCTGGGTCGGCACCGGCTATGCGTGGTCGCCGGATGGGAAGCAGATCGCCTTCGTCGGGAGCGCGAAGCCGGGCTGGGCGCACGGCTTCGGCGGCACGGCGTTGCACATCCTCACCGTCGCGAGCGGCGCGGTGCGCGAGGTGGCGGGCAATTATGGCACGCCGAGCAGCCCGGACTGGTCACCGGATGGCACCACCCTCGCCTTCGTCGCGCGGCCGGACCGCGCGAAACAGGGCGCGGCGGTGCTGATGCTCTGCGATCTCGCCTCCGGGCGGATCGAGTCGCGGCTGGCGGGATTGGAAAAAGGCAAAGATGAGGTTCGCTGGCTCGATAACCGCACCCTCCTCCTGACCATCCTCGACGGCACCGCGCACACCCTCCATCGCTACGGCGTGCCGGACGATCACCTGAGCGAGCCGCTCGGCAACTTCCCGACGCGCGGCGCCTCGCCGACCAATGCCGTGACGACAATGACGGTGGACGCGGCGGGCGAGCACGTCGCCATCGCGCGCGGGGATATGGCGAGCCCGACCGAGGTCTGGGCGGGGTCGCTCTCCGGCACGATCCGGCGGCTTTCGGACCACAACGGCTGGATGCGCGAGCGGAGCATCGCGCCCTCGCGCGTCATCGAGTGGGAGGCGGCGGACGGGCGGCAGATCGCGGGCATCCTCGTCACGCCCGACCCGACGCTGCACGGCAACGGGCCGTACCCGCTGATCGTCCAGGTCCACGGCGGCCCGGCGGGTGTCTATGTGGAAGACCTGCAACTGGCGTGGGGCCGCTGGGGGCAACTGCTCGCCGGACACGGCTACGCGGTCATCCTGCCGAACCCGCGCGGCAGTTCGGGCCGGGGCGACCCCTTCCAGACGCTCAACTTCGCCGACTGGGGCGGCGCGGACATGGATGACATCCTGCGCGGCGCGGATGCGGTGATTGCGCAGGGGATCGCGGACCCCAAGCGCACCGGCATCGGCGGCTGGTCGTACGGCGGCTTCATGACAGCGTGGACGGAGAGCCAGACCGCGCGCTTCAAGGCGGCAATTGTCGGCGCGGGCCTCTGCAACCTCGTCAGTTTCTATGGCACGACGGACATCAGCGACTGGCACGAGTCCCACTTCGGCCCGCCGATCTACGAGGACCCATCGCCGTACTGGGACCACTCCGCGATGAAGTATCTCACCCAGGTGACGACGCCGACGCTGATCCTGCACGGCGAAAAGGACGAGCGCGTCCCCTTCGCGCAGGGCCAGGAATGGTTCGCCGGCCTCACCCGGCGCGGCCTGCCGGTCGAGTTCGTCGCCTTCCCGCGTGAGGCGCACCCGATCGAGGAACGCGCCCACCAGCGCACATTGCTCACGCGCATGGTGGCGTGGTACGACCAGTGGGTGAAGGGGAAATAGGGGAACCTCACCCCCCGGCCCCCTCTCCATTGCGATGGAGAGGGGGAGTGAGAGGGGAAATTTCGTGGTTGATAGTAAAGCGGAATAAGAGTATCAGGGGGCGGGCGCGTTTGGCGGCACCGGCTCTGGCGCCTCTTGATGTACGATAGGCTCGGTCGGCATGAAGGGTTCGTGTCCAGGGGATGTACGGCTATACGCCCCTCCCGCTCCCCCTTCCCCGGTGGGGAAGGGGGCCGGGGGGTTAGGGCGTTCCGGCCGCATGATGACGTAGGCGAGGGTGAGGGCGAGGCCGACGAAGAGGGGGACGAAGCCGGCGAGCATCCACGGGCCGAGGCCGAGCGGGAAGTTGACGGTGTTGCCGCTGGCGCTGTTCGCGATGAAGCCAATCGGCCAGAGGGCGAGGGTCAGCGCCAGCCCGACGCCGCTGAGGACGAGGCCCCAGATCAGCGTGCCGCGCCCCGCGCCGCCCTGCCCCCGATTGACCACGACGACGGGCGGCCGCTGCGGCATCGCGGGCATCGGCGGCATCGCCTGCATCATGACGGGCGGCGGTGCGAGCGGCGTGATGCCGTGCTCGATCATCGTCAGCGTCTCCCGATACTTGAGATAGCGGGAGAGCAGGATAAAGCCGAGGATCACGCCGGGGAAAAGGACGAAGATGACAAAAACCGTCAGTACACCCGTCATCGCATCATCCTCCTACATTCCCTGCTTATTCAGTGTAATCGACCCATTGCCTGTGCGCACCGTCAGGTCGGCATCGGGCCGGTTGATGACGCCCTGCACGACATTCCGCTTGTTCTCACCATTCGGGCTCGTCGTGACGGGGAAGCCGACATTGACGTTCCCATTGCCGCTGCGGAGATCGACATTCAGCGCGCTGTCGGCGGGCAACGTCAGGACGGCGGTGCCATTGCTCGTCTCCACGCGGTTCTTCGAGCCCGGTGTGAGCGAGCCGGTGAACGAGACGCGGCCATTGGACGTGTGCAGGTCGATGCCATTTGCCTGGACATTCTGCACCTCGACGATACCGTTGCTCGAACTGAGTTGCAGCATCCCGCGCCCGCCGACCACCGACACCCGACCATTGGAGGTCTGCGCCGCCACCGTACCATCGACATCCCGCGCCATGATGATGCCATTCGAGGTGTTGAGGTCCAATCGCCCGGTGATACCCGTCACCTCGATCCGGCCATTGCTGCTCCGCACCGGCCCGATGTCCGCGTGCGCGGGCACCTGAATTTGATAGTCCACCGCCGTCCGGTTGTGCCCGAAAAAGAAGACGCCCGAAAACGTATCTCCCGTCGTCTGGAGCGCAATCTGGTTTCCGTCCTGATGGATGTCAACGTTCAGTTTGTTGAGCAAATCATCCGTAGCGGCGCGCTTGGTCGCGTGGACGACCACCTTATTCTCGTCGCCGCGCGTGATCGTGACCGTGCCGTTGTGGTCGTCAACACTGATCGTCGGCACGCCGGTCACATCCAGCGTCTGGTCCACCACCGCCAGTTTGTCCGGCTCCCCGAAGTTGCCGGCAATCGCGCCCGCACCGACCACGGCGGCAACCATCCCCGCCGCAACCAGCAGCAGCGTGAGGGACAGCAAAATTATCGCGATGCGTTTCTTCATATCCGATTGCTCCCATCGTCCGGCACAAATGTATGCACCCCATAAGAGCGGTGTGAATGCCGAGATGTTTCACGCAGGAAGGCCGACTACCGTTGAGGCTATCGTGAGCGCGGTATACTTGGATAGGCGTGCGGAAGCGAGGAATGATGGGTATCGAGGTGAACACCGCGAGAGGATGGAACCGGATCGTCCGCATGATGCGATTGGATGGTTACGTCGTACCGCTCGGCTTCGCACTCTGTGTGTTCCTGCTCCATCTGATCTCGAATCTCTTTTTCCGCTACGGCTACTTCCGCGACGAATTCTATTACCTCGTCTGCGGCGATCACCTCGCCTTCGGGTATGTGGACCACCCGCCGCTGATCGCCGTCATCGCCCGCGTCACGCGCACGCTGCTCGGTGATTCGATTGTCGCGATTCGCCTGCCATCCGCCCTCGCACACGCGGGGTTGGTCGTATTCACAGGGTTGATGGCACGGGAACTCGGCGGGCGTCGCTTCGCGCAGGTGCTCGCCTGCCTCTGCGCGGTCATCGCGCCGGTCTATCTGATCGGCGGCAACATGCTTTCGACCATCCCATTCGATCAGTTCTGGTGGACGCTGTGCGCCTACTTCGCGGTCCGGCTCATCACCACTGAGGACCCGCGCTACTGGCTGGCAATCGGCGCGACGGTCGGCATCGGCCTTGAGACGAAGCACAACATGGTCTTCCTCGCCTGCGGGATCGCGGTCGGGGTGCTGCTGACGAGCAACCGCCGCTATCTCCGGTCGCGCTGGCTCTGGTACGGCGCGGCGATCGCGGTCGGGCTCGCGCTGCCGAATATGCTCTGGGAGGTCGCCAATGGCTGGCCGACGCTCGAGTTCGTGCGCAACGCCGCAGGCGGCAAGAATGCGCATGTCTCGCCCATCGGCTTCCTGGCGAACCAGATACTTGTCCTCCACCCGCTCACACTGCCGGTCTGGTTGATCGGATTGGTCGTCTGCTTCCGCACGCCGCGTTACCGGCTGCTCGGCTGCCTCTACCTCGTGCCGATGCTCATGCTGATGGCGACACAGTCTGCGCGAGCGGATTATCTCGCTCCTGCGTACCCGGCGCTCCTCGCAGTCGGCGCGGTCGCCATCGCGCGGTGGGCGGAGCAACGGCAATGGCGGTGGGCCGTCCCTGCGACACTCGTTCCGCTCGCGATCACCGGTGTCTTGCTCATGCCAATTGGCCTGCCGATCCTCTCACCGGCGAAGATGGCGGCGTACAGCGCGCGGCTCACCGGCGCGGGCGTCAATGATCCATCGCGGGAGCAGGGGAAGACGGCGCAACTGCCGCAGTACTTCGCGGATCAGTTCGGCTGGCCGGAACTGACGGCGGAGGTCGCCCGCGTCTATACCTCGTTGCCGCCTGCGGACCAGTCGAAGGCGGTCATCTTCACTGAGAACTACGGCGAGGCGGCCGCACTGACCTTCTTTGGGAGCCCGTACCATCTGCCGATGACGATCAGCGGGCACAACAACTATTACCTCTGGGGGCCGGGGGCCGCGACGGGCGATGTCGTGATCGTCGTCGGTGATCAGGACCCAACGGACCTCCGGCAATCCTTCCGCGATG
Organism: Thermomicrobiales bacterium; assembly: GCA_051002645.1. Classification (GTDB taxonomy): domain Bacteria; phylum Chloroflexota; class Chloroflexia; order Thermomicrobiales; family JALYUS01; genus JALYUS01. The sequence continues at coordinate 4,099 of JBPCMC010000393.1, read as the reverse complement.
TCACCCAGGCAGGTGTAACGAGGTGTACCTACTGCATTGATTACGAGAATCACACGCCGATCTTTGTCGCCCGCGAGCCAATCAAGCCGATCGGTGCGATCTGGTCGACCGTGAAGCACTACACGTAGCCAAAAATGTGATCTCTCCCTGTCGCTCACCATCGGGCAGTGAAACATCCGCGTCGCACCAGGTGCCACATGGGCAGGGGAGAGCGACTTACCCGATAAACGGTCGAAACGATACACGAATGGAGATGCGCCTGTGTTTGCTGCTTGGGGCCGGATCGTCTATCGCCAGCGATGGCTCGTCCTCATCGCTTCCATCCTCGTGCTGGCCGCCTCGATTGCCGTGCTCGCGCAGGGCGGCACGCTCGGCAAGGCGAACGGCGGCAACAGCGAAGCCGACCGCACCGCCCGCCTGATCGACGAGCAATTGCCGAAGAATCCCGGCTTCTCGATCACGCTCGTCTTCGGTGGCCGCTCGTTGAGCGCGACGGACCCGCGCTTCCGTGACGCGATGCTCAACGCGCTGGCCCCCCTCCGCAACGATCCGCGCGTCGTTAGTATCCGCACGCCATTCGACACGCCGCAGACGAACAACGCCCTGATCGGGCGGGACGGCACGCACGCGCTCGCCTTCGTCTCCGCGACGAAGGAGTACGCGAGCGTGCGGTCACTCATCCATTCGGAGACGCTCGACATATTCGCGACGGGCGACACCGCGATCAATCACGACTTCGACCGCACGCTGCAAGCGGACTTGCAACGCGCCGAACTGGTCTCGCTGCCACTTACCCTGCTGCTCCTGCTGCTCGTCTTCGGCACCTTCGTCGCCGCGCTCCTGCCGCTCGGCGTCGGCGTGCTGGCGGTGATGGGCGGGCTCGGCGGCGTCTTCCTCCTCTCCCGCGTGACGAATGTCTCGCAGTACGCGTTGAACATCGTCACGTTGATCGGCCTCGGCGTCGCTATCGACTACTCGCTCTTCATCGTCAACCGCTTCCGCGAGGAACTCGAACGCGGCGCGACGACCGAGGAGGCACTTGCCCGCACACTGGCGACGACGGGACGCGCCATCGCCTTCTCCGGCCTAACCGTCGCGGTGGGGTTGTCGGGGCTGCTCTTCTATCGCGGGTCATTCCTCGCCTCGATGGGCATGGCGGGCGCGATTGTCGTCGCCTTCGCCGTCCTCTACGGGCTGACCTTCCTCCCCGCGCTCCTCGCGCTGCTCGGGCCGCGCGTCAATCGCGGGCGACTCCCCTTCATCCGCCCCGCGACGCACAGCCGGCTCTGGCACCGCATCGCCACAAGCGTAATGCGCCGCCCGGTCCTCGTCCTCGTGCCGACGCTGATCCTCATTCTCGCCATGGGCGCGCCCTTCCTGCGGTTGCGCCTCGCCAACGGCGACATCACGATGCTCCCCGCGCACATCGAATCGCGGCAGGGATATGACCTGCTTCAGAGCCAGTTCCCGCGCGAGGATCGGTCGCAGTTCGATATCGTCGTGCAGTACCCGGACGGCTCGCCACTCGCACCCGAGCGGGTCAGCGCGCTCTACGACTTCAGCCGGCGCCTCGGCGCGATCCCCGGCGTCCTGCGCGTGGAGAGCATCGTCAATCTCGATCCATCGCTGGATCGCGCGGCATATCAGCGGCTCTACGCGCCGGGCGGCAACCCGCCCGCAGCCGCGCAGGACAAAATCACCCAGACTATCGGCCCGCATATCGCCACGCTGACGCTCTTCTCCGCACTGCCCGGCTCCGGCGACGCGGCGCGCGCGATCGTGCAACAGGCTCGCTCGCAACGTGCCGTCGCGGACGGGCAACTGCTCGTCTCGGGGCGGACGGCGAACGACATCGACACCATCGCGCAGATTCGCGGCGACACGCCCGCCGCGCTCCTCTTCGTGATGCTCGCGACCTATCTCGTCCTCTTCCTGCTACTTGGTTCGGTCGTCCTGCCGCTCAAGGCGGTGCTGATGAACCTGCTCTCGATCACCGCCTCCTTCGGCGCGCTCGTCTGGGTCTTCCAGGAAGGGCATTTGAGCGGGCTGCTGCATTTCACGCCGGGGTCGATCGACCCGTCCGTCCCGGTGCTGCTCTTCTGCATCGTCTTCGGCCTCTCGATGGATTACGAGGTGCTGCTCCTCAGCCGCATTCAGGAGGAATACCTGCGGAGCGGGGACAATACCCACGCGGTCGCGGCAGGTTTGGAGCGGAGCGGGCGGCTGATCACCGGCGCGGCGGCGATCATGGTCGGCGTCTTCGCCGCCTTCGGCCTGGCGGATGTGATCATCATCAAGTCGATCGGCCTGGGCATGGCGCTCGCCGTCGCGCTGGACGCGACGATTGTCCGCGCCCTGATCGTCCCGGCGACGATGCGGCTGCTCGGCGACCGCAACTGGTGGGCGCCCCGCCCGCTCGCTCGCCTCTACGACCGCCTCCGCCTCGGCGAATCCCATGCCCCGACGCCGGTACCCGCGCCGATGCTGCTGGACGATTGAGGGACCGACCTTGGGACAGATTCACAACCACCAATACTGCCCAGAGGGCGCCCGCAAGAACACCAAGAACACCAAGGAAAGGAGAGAAGGATTCCCTCTTGGTGTTCTTGGTGTCTTGGTGGTTCACTCTCCCCTATTTGCCACAGCCTCTAAACCGGGACCGACCTGAACTGTGCGTCGTGAAGGCGGGAGTAGGTGCGGCCGGCGGCGATCAACTCGTGATGCCGCCCCTGTTCCGCGATGCCTGTCTCATCAACGACCACGATCCGGTCGGCGTGCTGGATCGTCGCCAGGCGATGCGCGATGACCAGCGTCGTGCGGCCCTGGGAAAGTTCCGCGAGCGATCGCTGAATCGCACGCTCGGTCTCGGTGTCGAGCGCGGAGGTTGCCTCGTCCAGAATAAGGATCGGCGGATTCTTCAGGAATACCCGCGCGATCGCCAGCCGCTGCTTCTGCCCCCCGGAGAGCTTGACGCCACGCTCCCCGATCACCGTGTCCAATCCCTCGGGCAGGTCGGCGATCAGCCCGGCTAACCGCGCACGTCGCGCCGCATCCGTGATCTCCTCTTCAGTGGCGTCGAGCCGCCCGTAGGCGATGTTCTCGCGGATCGTCCCCGCGAACAGGAAGACATCCTGCTGCACGATGCCGATCTGCCGCCGGAGTGAGGCCAAGGTCATCGCCCGGATGTCAATGCCGTCGATGGTGATGCGGCCGGCCTCGATCTCATAGAAGCGCGGGAGGAGCGAGCAGATCGTCGTCTTCCCCACGCCCGACGGCCCGACGAACGCAACCGTCTCGCCCGGATCGATCGACAAGCTGATGTCACGCAGGACGGGCTGCTCGTCGGTGTAGCCGAAACGCACGCCCTCGAAGTCGATTGCACCGCGCAAGCCCGATACCGCGATCGCGTCCGGGGCGTCGGTGATGTCCGGCACGGTGGCGAGCAGTGCGAGGTAGTTCTTGAACCCGGCGATGCCCTTCGGGTAGCTCTCCAGCACCGCGTTGATCTTTTCGACCGGGCGGAAGAAGACGCCGACCAGCAGCAGGAAGCCGACGAACCCCCCACTGGTCAACTCCCCGTGCAGCACGAAGTACGTCCCGGCGACCATCACGATGAGCTGCGTCAGCCGCATACTCAAATAGCTCAGGGACATGCTCGCGGCCATCAGGCGATAGGCATCCAGCTTCGCCGCGCGGTAGCGCGCGTTGTCATGGGCGAAGAGCCGTCGCTCGTGATCCTCATTCGCAAATGCCTGGACGACGCGGATGCCGCCGACGTTCTCCTCGATGCGCGCGTTGAAGTCGCCCACCCGCGCGAACAGCGCCCGCCATGTGCGCGTCATCTTCCCCCCATAGCGACTCGAAATCCAGGCGATGACCGGAACGAGGAGCGCGGTGATGAACGCCAGCGGGGGATTGACGAAGAACATGAGAACGAAGGCGCCGATGAAGGTCATGACCGCGATGAATACATCCTCCGGCCCGTGGTGGGCGACCTCGCCGATCTCCTCCAGGTCCTTCGTCACATGCGCCACGAGGTGGCCCGTCTTCTGGTTATCGTAGAAGCGGAAAGAGAGCTTTTGGAGATGGTCGAAGCTCC
>JBPCMC010000392.1:0-3434 GCA_051002645.1 Thermomicrobiales bacterium | reverse complement strand
GGATGACGAGGAAGGGGATGATCGCCGGGATGAGCATGAAGACGCGCCAGAACTTCTGCGCCCGCTCGCTGGCGAGATTGAAGATCGTCTCGGCGATGATGATCGGCATCGCGAAGGGGATCGTCAGGTAGAAGACGAGAATGACGAGGATATTGCGCAGCGACCGCTGAAAGGTCGGGTCGTGGATGATCTCCTTGAAGTTGGCGAGACCGATGAAGTTGTTGATGCGGAAGCCGTCCCAATCGTAGAACGCCTCCTTGAAGACGAGAAAGGTCGGCCAGTACTCGAATATCACGAAGAGCACGAACGCCGGCAGGAGGAAAAGGTAGATCAGCCGCATGCGCCAGATGCGCTGCCAGATGTTGGCGGGGCGGCGCGCCCTGGGAGCGACATTCGCACGCGCCGAGGTGAGATGTCGTACGGCCATCGGGTCCTTCCTTTGCGGGATGCCGCGCCGGGGGTTGAGCCCCGTCGCGGCGCAGTCTCCGCACCTCTCAGCAGGGGACATCCAGTTTCGTCGCGCGGATCTGCTGCTGCGTGTAGTTGAGCATCTCCGCCTGCTCGTCCTTGATGTAACCGTCGAGGTCCTTCTGGCCGAGCAGGTACGCCTGGAAGTTCCCCAGCCAGGTCGGTCGGTCACCGTAGAACCAGTAGGCGGGGAACAACTGATTCTTGCTCTTGGAGAAGAGTTGCAGGCGCGGATCGTCCAGTTTGACGTTCGGATTGATCGGCAGATCGTAGGTCGGCTTGACCTGGATCGCCTGGATTTCCGGCGTCGTCATCCATTGCAGCCAGTCCACCGCGATCGCCTCCACGCCGGCGTCTTTGTCCGCCCGGAGCTCGGGCATCGGGATACCGTACTCCAGGCCCCGCTCGCCATCGTCCGCGAGCGGGGCGGCGTCCTTGGCGATGTCCGCGCCGAAGGTCTCGGCATCCGGCTGCGGCGTCGGGAAGGCGCCGACCTCGAAGGTCTCCAATCCCTCCGATTTCGCCTCGTCAATACGCCGGAGGATGGTTTGCCCCTGATTGCCGGGCGTCCCCTGCCAGAGGGCGGCCTTCTGCGTCAGGAAGAGCTGCTCGACATCCGCCGCCTTCAGGCTGGTGCTGCCCGGCGGCCAGTACTGGAAGAGCCGCTTGGTGATCTCCGCCGTCTTGCGGTTCCATGGGGTGTCGGCCTTCCACTTGCCGGTGCAGAGCGCGGTGAACTTCGTCTTGTCGTCCGCGAAGAGCTTGCCGCCGCTCATCTCCAGCCACGCCTTACGGCCGACGGAGTTGAGCGTCACCCAATAGGCGTGGGAGAGCGCGAAGGCGTCGCCGGTGCGGGCGATGGGGATGCTCCCGGACGCCTTCAGTTTGTCGAGGACCTTGAAGAAGTCGCCCCACGTCTTCGGCTCGTCCGCCTCGGTCAGCCCCGCCTTGGTCCAGAGGTTCTTGTTATAGAGCCACGCCGCTTTGTACGCTGTGAAGGTGACGGAGTAAAGCTGCTGCTTCGATTCGCGCATGTAGACGAGCGTGTCCTCGGGGAAGTCCGCTTTCCACGCCTTGCCGGTGTACGTGCTGTTCTTGTCGAGGTAGGGCGAGAGTGCGACCCACGGCGAGGTGTTCGTCGTCTCCTGCGCGCTCGTCGTGAAGGTGTGCGAACCAACGATGCCCGGCACGTTCTTCGCCGCTTGCCGCGTCGTCACCCATTGATAGAGCTCATCGAAGGCCGATCCCGGCACGCGCACCCACTCCATCGAAACGCCGGGGTGCTCCTTGACGTAGCGGTCGATCAACTGCTGGAAGACGATGTTGCCCGGATCGTCTTTGCCAGTGGAGAGCGGCGAGGCGGGCTGGCGCGCGATGGTCACCTTGCCCTTGAGTTCGGCGCGCGTCACGGCGATCGTCGGGCTGCCGCCTGCTGCTGGCGCCGCTGCGCTCGCGGCCGCCGTGGTTGGCGCGGCAGCGGCGGCGGAACCGGCGGGAGAGGTCGCGCCGCTACTCGATGCGGCCGCTGCGGCAGCCGTTGGTGTGGTAACGATGACGCGCGCACCGCCCGTGCTGGTTGCGCCAACGGTCGGCGTTGCGTTGGAACCGCCACCGCCGCACGCTGCGAGGATCGCGCCGCCCGCGCCCACCGCCGCCATGCCGAGCATCCGCCGCCGCGTGTACCGTGACGCCACCAGTCTGCGCCTTGCCGCTTCCATCGCTGTCGTGTGCTCGTCCATCCGGTCTTCCCTTTCTCTGCAACCGATCTGCCGAATGTCCCGAAGTCTCGTAGTCCCGGTGGCGGCGGGCTTCAGCCTGCCGCAATAAAGTCGTTCGGCGACCTTCAGGCCGCCACCCGGTTAGACTGTCGCGCCGAAGGTGCGCGAGATGTGGGTGGCAAACTGCTTGATAAGCCGAACCGCGTGCGCAAATTCCTCCTGCGTGCGCGACGCGGGGATGAGCGAGAGGCTGATCGCCGCAATCGTCTGACCCGTTTCATCGCGGATGGGCGCGGCGACGGCGACGCGCCCGGTGCTGAACTCCTCGTCGTCCACGGCGTACCCCTGCGCGCGCACCCGCTCCAGTTCCGCGAGCAGATCGTCCATGACCGTGATCGTCCGGGGCGTCACCGCCTCCATCGGGCGGTCATGATAAAGGGCGCGCACCGCATGTTCCGGCAACGCGGCGAGGAGGATCTTGCCCACGGCGTGGCTGTGCGGGGCGTTGCGCGTGCCGCTGATCGCGTAGGCGCGCAACTCCTTCGCGGCTGGCACGCGGGCAAGAAAAAGCACATCCCCCTTGTAGAGCACCGCGAGATTGGCGTTGTAGTGCGAGGTGTCTGCCAGCATTTCGAGGAACGGCAGCGACTGGCGGCGAAGATCTGACTGCGTGATCGCCACACTCGCCAGCGCGATCGGCGCGAGGCCGACGGTATAGTGCCCATTGCCGCTCGTGCGGCGGACGTAGCCATACTCCTCCAGGACGGAGAGCAGCCGCGAGACGGTGCTCGGCGCGAGATCGAGCAGGCGACTCAACTCGCTGAGCGTGTGCGACGGCTGCGACTCGCTGAAGCAGGCGAGCAGCCGCAACGCCCGGCCGATCGATTGCCCCGGCGCTACCTGTGCGGTCATCCGTGCGACTTGCACCACGCCTCCACTCCCCGAAGTACCGCGCGGCAGCATCCCTACGTGAATTGCCAAACGCGCGGAAAAAGGCCCGGATGGTCGACGACGCATTTTTCCACAGAGCGGAATGCTATCGCGTTGTATGAGAAACATTTTCTGACTATGAACGGAGGATAGCAGTCAGTGGGAGTATTGTCAAGCGAAACGCGGTGCGATGTCGGAGTTCTATGATTCTGACACCCGGTAAGTGTTCTGTGAAACTGTCACCCCATGGAGAACATGCTGGTGAATGCACAGGAACAACGACGGGTGATCATCCTCACCCAAGTGGTGAGCGGGGCA
>JBPCMC010000391.1:0-2892 GCA_051002645.1 Thermomicrobiales bacterium | reverse complement strand
CGGTGGGCGTCGCGGCGAGCAGGTCGGCCAGTTCCGCCAGACCGCCGCCCACGGCGCGCCGCTCGATCCGCGAGGGCGGCGGGACCGGCGCGGGGCCGATCTCGTCCATCACGTTCATCGGCAGCGAGACGAAGACCGGGCCGGCCGGGGCAGTTGCCGCGTCGTGGAAGGCGCGACGGAGCACCGTGCCTAATTCGCCGAGCGTGCGTACCTCGTGCGACCACTTGGAGACGGCCGCCGCGATGCCGGTGAGATCGCCGGAGAGGAGCGGGTCGGTGATGATGTGCCGGTAATCCTGCTGCCCTGCCGTGACGACGAGCGGCGTATTCGCGCTCTTCGCATTCGTCAGGTTGCCGATCGCGTTGCCGAGCCCCGCCGAGGTATGCACATTGAGGAAGGCGGGGCGTCCGGTCGCCTGGGCGTAGCCGTCCGCCATGCCGACGACGGTCGATTCCTGCAAGCCGAGTACATAGTGGATGTCCGAAACCGCCGCCAGCGCGTCGATCATCGGCAGTTCGGTCGTGCCAGGGTTGCCGAAGATATGCGTCACGCCCTCGCTCCGCAAGACCTCGATCAGGACGTCGCTCCCCTTCCGCCGGTCAGCGGTCATCAGTTTCCTCCTGTCAGATTGCCTAACCCCCGGCCCCTTCCTCCTGTCCAGAGGGCGCCCGCGGGAAGGGGGCCGGGGGTTAGGAAGACAATACCGCCCTGAGCGCCGCGCCAACGGCGTCCATGTCCGCTGGGGTGACGTAGCCGAGATGGCCGATACGGATGATCTTCCCCGCCTGTTTGCCCAGGCCGCCCGCGAGAATGACGCCGTGCTCCGTTTCGAGGCGGGCGAGCAGGCGCTCCGCGTCCAGATGCGGTGGGAGGGTGACCGCCGTGACGGTGTTCGAGGCGTGTGCCGGGTCCGCGAAGAGGCGCAGGCCGTACTCCGCGAGGTCGCCGATGTCGGCGCGACACGCGTCGGCGGCGGCGTGGTGGCGGGCAATCATCGCTGGCAGACCCTCCGCGACGAGCATCTGGACCGCGCGGTGCAAGCCCGTCAGTGTCGGCAGGGCGGGCGTGGAAGGTGACTGCCCGGTCGCCTGCGCGTCCCGGTGCCGGGCGAAGTCGAAGTAGAAGCGGGGGAGCGTCGCCGCCTTCGCGCGCTGCCACGCCCGCGCGCCGACCGCGACCATCGCCATCCCCGGCGGCGCCATCCACGCCTTCTGCGAGGCCGAAACCGCCACATCGATGCCCCATGCGTCGAGCGGTACATCGATCGCGGCGGTGGAGGTGATGCAGTCGGCGGCGATGATCGCGCCGTGATGATGCGCCGTCTCGGCAATCGCCTTGAGGTCGTGCGTCACGCCGGTGGCGGACTCGTTGTGAGTAACGAGCAGCGTCTTGGCGCGCGGAGGCGCGGCGAAGGCCGCGCCGATCAGCAGCGGATCGAGCGCCTGACCGTCCGGCACGGTGACGTGATGCACCGTCAGGCCGTACGCCGCTGCGATAGCGGCGAAGCGCGCCCCGAAGACGCCCGCGTGCGCGGCGATCACCTCATCCCCCGGTGAGCAGAGGTTGGCGACCGCCGCTTCCATGCCGCCCGTCCCCGAGCACGACATCAGGAGCACCTCATGCGTCGTCTGGAGCAGCGTCTGTGTGCCGGCGACGGTCTCTGCGAGCAGTGTAGCGAACTCCGCCGAGCGGTGGTTCATCATCTGCCGCCCGGTCGCCTCGCGCACCGCGTCCGGCAGCGGCGTCGGCCCCGGTATCCGCAACTGCGCGGGGGGAGGGGCCCTAACCACAGAGGCACAGAGGACACAGAGAGGGAGGGAGAAGAGAGAGATGAGAGGTGACGCGAAGATTGATCGGACATCATCTCTCATAGATCGGCCAGTATGTATATCCGTGCTCCGTGCCTTCTCTGTGCTCTCTGTGCCTCTGTAGTTAAGCGGCATTCTTCATACTCCCCTCGCACGCTACCCGCAGGATGCGGCGTCGGTAGTGTAAGGGAGCGGTGGGGAATCGTGATAGAGTAGGCGCATGGGGTATCGCGGCATCCTCGGGCTAATCGCCACCGTTATCGCGTTCGTCAGTTATGTCCCGTACTTCCGGGACATCTTCGCGCGGAAGACCAGACCGCACGCCTTCACCTGGTTGATCTGGGGCGTACTCACCGGCATCGCCTTCGTCGGCCAGCTCGCCGGCCATGCCGGGCCGGGGGCGTGGGTGACGGGCTTTACGGCCATCATCTGCACGGTCATCGCGGTAATTGCGGCGGTGGATGGCGAGCGCACCATCGCCCGGCTGGACTGGATCGCGCTGGTGGGAGCGGGAATCGCACTCATCATCTGGTTCCTGACGCGCGGCCCGCTCCTGTCGGTGATCCTCATCACGGTGATCGACAATATCGGCTTCGTCCCGACCTTGCGCAAGTCGTATTACCGCCCCGGCGAAGAGACGATGAGCACCTTCGTCATGAGTGGCCTGAAGTGGGTGCTCGGCATCCTCGCGCTCGACCATCTCTCGGTGACGACCGCGCTCTTTCCCGCCTCCATCGTCATCGCCAGCTGGCTCTTCGTCGTCATGCTTCTCGTGCGGAGAAGGCAACTCGCCCGCGCATGAGCGACGGTTTCAAAACCGCCAATACTGCCCAGAGGGCGCCCGCAAGGACGCCAAGAGGGACGAAGGGACAGGTTCTTCTTTCTTCGCGTTTTCTTGGCGTCCTTGGCGGTTTATTCCCGGCGGGTGGGGAAATCAGCGCTTCTTTCGCTGCCCTTTCGTCAGACGGCGGGGGAGAACGCGGAGGGTGTGGCCGAGGATGATCTTCCACGCGCCGCGCATGCCGTCGAGGTCGGTCGGGGCGGGCGGGCGACCGGCGTATTGCTCCTCCGCGTAGCGCTGGGC
>JBPCMC010000390.1:0-6535 GCA_051002645.1 Thermomicrobiales bacterium | reverse complement strand
TGGCGGCGTGGGAAGATGGGCGCAACGGCGCGGATGCGATCATCAACTGGCGCTTCACGACCGCAGATGCACGGATCAAACTCAAGCACCTCTATCCATCAATGCAATCGTGACAGACCACTAGTATATTCATACGCCCGGATGCACGATAGAGATTGCCTGCATCGCACCGCATATCACGGATTTCCCCCTTGCAAAGATCATCTGTTCTCTTATAGTAGTGCGCGACGGCATAATGAAGGATACGCGGGGAAAGGGTAGTGGGTCAGCTTCACGTCAGGAGATAGGCTCATCGAGCAGGGCGACGATATAACCAAGGAACGGCATTATGAAATTCCTCCTCACTTCCGCTGGCATCAGCAACACGAGCATCCACAACACGCTGGTCGACCTCCTGGGCAAACCGATTGCCGAGTCCAGCGCCCTCTACATTCCCACCGCGATATACGCCAACCCCAATGGTGCGGCCTTGGCCGCTCAGGTGATCCGCGGCGAGATCGGCGATCCCTTTTGCGATGCAGGGTGGAAGTCTTTGGGGGTGCTGGAGCTCACCGCTCTCCCCAGTATCCAAGCAGACTATTGGCTTCCTCTGGTCCAAGAGACTGACGCTCTGCTGGTCGGGGGCGGCGATCCCCTGTATCTGTGCCACTGGATGCGGCAGTCGGGACTGGCGGACCTCCTGCCGTCGCTGCGGCGCGAGACGGTCTACGTGGGACTGAGCGCCGGAAGCATGGTGCTGGCCCCCAGCGTCGGGGAGGACTTCGTCCGCTGGAAGCCGCCCACCGGTGGCGACAGAACATTGGGGCTGGTTGATTTCGCGATGTTTCCGCACCTGGATCACCCCTCTATGCCGGAGAATTCCATGGCCGATGCAGAACGATGGGCCGCCGGCATGCCGGTGCCGGGGTATGCGATCGACGACCAGACCGCCATCAAAGTCGTTGACGGCGTTGTCGAAGTCATCTCCGAGGGGCACTGGAAGCTGTTTACCTCCTGATACCGAGAGGCGCAGCGGATTCGCTCGCGATCGTTGGCCTTTGTGGCTGAAATTGGGTCAGTTCGAAGAGATCTAAGTTCAGATTCAAACTGACCCACTACCGGGGAAAGGAGGCAAATCCGATTCATTCTCTGTCTTACCGATAACAACTACGCATCAGAAACGATAAGGAGAGCGACAATGGACGCGGTAACCCTCCTCACACAACAAGCGCACGGCACGCACCAATGGTTGGCAGGGACGCTTGGCGACCTCAATGCCGAGCAGGCGCAATGGGCGCCGGAGGGGGCGCTTCCCGCCGGCGCGCACCTGGCGCATATTGCGACATCCGAAGACATGCTGATCAATGCCGTTGCCAAGGGCGGCGCACCGATGGCGGCGACCGATTGGGCGGGCAAGACCGGTCTCAGCGAGCCGATGCCGCAGGGCTCGTTCAGCGATTGGTCCCGGACGGTCACGATTGACCTGCCCGCGCTGCGCGGCTACGGGCAGGCGGTCTTCGCGAACACCGAGGCGTACATCGCCTCCCTGACGCCGGAAGACCTCGATCGCGAGATCGACCTGACCGCGTTCGGCCTCGGCAAAGTCTCGCTCGGCTTCTTCATCAGCGGGATCACGCTCGGCAACACGAACTGGCATTGTGGCGAGATTTCCTGCATTAAGGGCCAGCAGGGGTTGAAAGGCTATCCATTCTAAGGGTGTCGCGCGCCTCCGGGGTCGGCAGGGCGGTAACCGGCTGCCAGGTGAACCGATCCCGGAAGCGCAATAGAAGCAGCAATACGGGCCGCCCGAAGAGCGCGAACATCGCCACGTTCCCCACCGCCCGGAAGGCGTCATAGACGGCGGAGGTCGCGCCGTAGAAAACCAGATACCGCCGCACCGTCTCCCCCAGCCCCAACCCCGGCGCCCAGTACAACCCGCTCTCGGCGGGCGAGGCGGGTGCCGCGAATGGCCAGAACCAGAGATTCATAATCGCCCCAAACAGGAAGCCCCACACCGCGCCGAAGAGCGCCAAAAGGACGAAGTGCTGAGTGCTGAGTGCCATCTGTCGGCTGTGCTGAGTGGCGGGAAGATGGCGCAAGCCATCTCCCATCTCCCCCTTCCCTCCGAGGGAAGGGCGGGTGCCCTCTGGGCGGGAGGGGGATAGGAAACCCGCCGTCAGCCCCACCCAGCCGAGGGTCATCATCTGGAAGGGGAGCCACGGGCCGATGCCGCCGGTGAGCAGCCCGGAGACGGCGATGCTCGCCGCGCCGAGCAGGAAGCCGAACGACGGCCCCCAGACGAAGCCGACGCAGATCGGCAGGAAGAAGATCGGGCTCGCCCCGAAGATACCGGGGATCAGCCGTAGCGCCGCGTTCGCCGCGACGAGCACGCCGAGCAGCGCCACCCGCTTCGCGTCCGGGTCCGCCCCGCCGCCGGTTTCGACGAGCAGCACGATCAGGCAGAGCACACCGACAATCGCGAAGAGCAGGGGCGCGTCGCTGCCGTGCGCGGTGCGATCCGCCCCGGTGGTCTGCGTCCGGGCCAGCCAGAAGGGGCTGAGGAAGGCCGCCACGCCGATCAGCGAGGTAACGGCGAGCACGAGTGTCGTGCGCCAGCGCTTCATGCATGTACCTCCCGTGCCGTCCGCGCGCCTGCCGGGAGCGCCGCCAGAACATCCGCCACGGTCAGGAAGGCGCCGTCGAGCAGTTGGCTGATCTGCGGCGCGAAGGGCGTACCCGGCAACACCTGGCGCGGGTGGCCCGCTGCGACGATTCGCCCCCGGTCGAGACAGATCACCCAGTCGGCGGCGCGGGCGACGAGGTCGCCATCGTGCGTGACGAGCAGGACGGTACGACCCGCATCGCGCAGGCCGTGGAGGACGGCAATCAGGTCATCTTTCGCCTCGGGGTCGAGGCCGCGCGTCGGTTCATCGAGCAGCAGGAGCGGCGGATCGCCCGCCAGTGTCGCGGCAAGGGCGACCCGCGCCCGCTCGCCGACGGAGAGGTCGCGCGGATAGCGGTCGGCCATCCCGCCGAGCCGGAGCGCGGCGAGCAGACCCTCCATGTTGCCAAAGCGTGCGGGATAATCGCTCCGCCCGCGCGCCCGGAGCGTGAAGGCGAGTTCGTCCGCCACTGTTTCGGCGAAGAGCATCGCGCCCGGCTGCTGCGGGACGTAGCCGATCTGCCCGCCACGCGCCCGGACACCTCCCGCCGTCACATCTCGTCCCATGAGCATAACGCTGCCGCGCTCCGGCGTGCGAAGGCCGAGCAGCGCCCGCAGGAGCGTCGTCTTGCCCGCGCCATTGACGCCGATCACCGCGACGATTTCGCCCGCGTGCAGAGCCAGTTCGATCTCGCGCAACACCGTCTGCCCGCCAAGCGTGACCGAGAGCCCTGAGGCGGTGAGCAGTGGCGCACCGGCCGGATGCGACGCCGGAATCGGCGATGCCTCCAATGCGATCAAGCCATCCCGGAGCGCGAGCGGTCTGGCCTCCGCGACCGAGAGGGGGAGGGGATGCCAGCCCATCGCCTGCCCGAGTGCGACAATGGGCGGCAGCCACGCCGCCGACCGCGCGCCCGCTGCCGCGAGGATGCCGCGCAGGTCGCCGCTCTCCAGCGAGCCGTCGCCCGGCAGGAGCAATCCGTGCGTCGCGCGCGGCGCGATCCGCTCCAGCCGGTGCTCCGCGATGATAACGCCCATGCCCGACGCGTCCTGCACGGCGGCGACCGCGTCGAGCACCGCGCGCGCGCCGTCGGGGTCGAGTTGTGAGGTCGGCTCGTCGAGGGCGAGCAGGCGCGGCGCGCGGACGATCGCCGCAGCGAGGGCGACCCGCTGCCGCTCCCCGCCGGAGAGCGTCGTGATCTCCCGCTCCGCCAGGTGCGCCGCCCCGACCGCATCGAGCGCCTCCCCGACGCGCCGCCGCATCTCCGACCGGGGGACGCCGTGCTGTTCGAGGGCGAATGCCACGTCATCCGCGACGCGGGGCGCGACCGCCGCCGCTTCCGGGTCCTGGAAGAGCATCCCGACCACGCCGCTCATCCCGCGCGGCCCCGCACGATGCGCGGCGCGACCCGCGACCGTCACCGTGCCGCCGAAGCGCCCGCCGGTAAAATGTGGCACGAGCCCATTGAAGGCCCGCAGCAGCGTCGATTTCCCCGCGCCGGATGCACCGACGAGCAGCACCGTCTCATTCTGAAACATATCCCATGAGACAGCATCGAGAACAGGGATGGACGCGCGAGGATAGGCGTACGTGACGCGGTCGAGTTGGGCGAGGGGGAGCCCACCCCCGGCCCCTCCCGACACGGGAGGGGAGCACGCAGTAGGCACCGGGGCCGACGCTACCGCCTCGGTGCTCATCATGGGTTCCCCCTCCCGTGTCGGGAGGGGGGCAGGGGATGGGCTCCCCGCGTACGGTAGCAGCACCGCCGGGAGTAGGAGTGGCAGAAGCGCCGCGCCGATCATCGGATTGAAGGGCGGCCAGAGGAGAATGGGATACGGATAATAGATGAGTGCGCTGCCACCGAGCGCGACGAGGACGATAACGACTGCCATCAGCCCGGCCCCGGCGACGATTACGCTATCCAGTAGCCGCCACGGGCGCGCGCGGTATGCCGTGCGCCGGGTGCGCGGGCCATCGCTTTGTGGCACGCCGAAGCCGCGCGCCGCCATCGCTTCTGCCAGCGCAATCGCCCGCTCCAGGCCGAGGGCGAGCACGGGCACGACGAGCGGCGCGATACTGCCCAGAGAGCCCCCGCGCACGCCGTGCCGGACGGTGTGGCCGCGCACCGCCTGCGCCTCGCGCACCTCGCCGAATGCCTCGATCGTTTGCGGCAGGAAGCCGAGCGCGACGGTCATCGTCACGCCGAGGCCGGTGAGCGGGCGGGGCAGCAGGCGGAGCAGTTCCTCGTAACCCACCGCCGCATTGAGCGCCGCGAAGACGAGAATCAACGTGCCGAGCGCGAGGGCGGAGATGACGCCGTAGAGCAACGCGTTGAGCGTCACTGGCCCGCCGATCACCGCGCCCATCAGCGGCAGGTCGCGCGGCAGCGTGAAGAGGGCGCGATCACCGGCGTGGACGGTGAGCGTATTGAAGAGAATCGCAACCGTCGTCAGTGTCCACGCCGCCCGCAGGACGAGTGACCATTGGGCCGTGCCGCGCTCTGTCCCCCCATTGCGCGCCGCTCGGTATGCCGCCCCCGCGCAGAGGGCGACGAGCGCCACGTAGAGCGGGTTCCGCGTCGTCGCGACGACGAGCGTACACGCGCCCGCCCATGCCAGCCAGGACTGAGGACTGCGGGTGCCCTTTGGGCGGCATGAGGACTGAGTATGGGCGGGGAGGGCGGTTCGAGCACCACCCTTACGGAATGGCGCGCTACCCCCCCCCTTCTCGCTTTCTCGGCTGCTCGATTTGTTCGCATGTGACCTTCTCAGTCCTCAGTCCTCAGTCCTTCGTCTCCGTCGTCGCGCTCCGAGAGGGACGAGTGCCAGGAGCGCGAGCATTACTGCTGCGACCGCGACGAAGCCGCCAATCGCCCGGCCGCGCGACGGATCGGACGGTTTCGCCGCGGGTGCGAGTGGGGTCGCGGTGCCATTCGGCGCGATGATCGCGGCGGCAGATCGCGGCGGCGTTGTCTCTGTTGGTGCGGTCAGGGCGGATGCAAGGGCCGCCGGCGCGGGCGCAGTCGACACGGCAGGCGCGGGGATTGGTGTCGGCGTCGCGCCGGTCGATTGCACCGCTGCGGCGATCTGTTCGAGCGTCACGGGAGGCAGATTGCTGTCGCCGCCCGTCCACGACCAGCCGTCCACATCGCCATCGTGGAGGATGCGGTTGCCCGCGCCGAGCGCCGATGTACGCCATGAGCCGTCGGCGTTGCGCTGATAGTAGTGCCAATAGAGGGCGGGATCGCCGTAGGATTTGCAAAAGCAGTCCTCCTTCGGCGATTGGCACCCCTCACCGTCGATTGTGCAGACGGCCACCCCGAACGAGCCGCCGACGCTGACATTGAGGTCGAGTCCGGCCTTTTGCAGCGCCTCCGCGCCAGTCATCCCGTCGCCTGCCAGCGGGACGAGGGCATAGACGAGGCGTCCGTTGCTGTGCCGGATGACGATGCCGGCCGCACCCGCCGCCCGCGCAGGCTGGACGGGCGCGGTGCCGCTGCTCAGCGCGAGCAGGACGAGCAGCGCGGCGAAGAGGACGTTGATACCGCTCGTGTCGAACGGAAGGACTGAGGACTGAGGACTGAGGACTGAGGGGTCCTTCACGCTCGGTCTACGATCGCCTCTACCAATCACATCACAATCCAATCTTTTCCCTACGCTCAGTCCTCAGTCCTACTCGTGGAACGTGGGGAAGGCGACGCCGTTCAGGGCGGGAATCGCCTGCACGGTGGCGAGGAGGTTGTCATCCGGCGCGGCCTTCTGGAAGGGGAAGGCGCCGCTCGGGTTTTGCAGGGCAAGCAGGGCGGCGCGCGTGCGGGTGATCTCCGCCGGGTTGGCGCGGGCGGCGATCTTCGCCTGGAGGACGTAGGCGGTGCTGTTCGCGTCGCCGTCGCC
>JBPCMC010000389.1:0-5925 GCA_051002645.1 Thermomicrobiales bacterium | reverse complement strand
GGTCAGTCCGGTCAGCGAACGGAAGACGGCGGGATGGGTGGCGAGTTTCGTATATTGCAGTATCATGCGCTCCACTCTACCAGACCTCGACTTACTGTGCAGGTTATCTACTGGCTACTGGCTACTGACCACTTTCGGCGTCATTGCAGCAAACCGCACCCCTATGCTATACTTGCGACTAACTGATAGACGGGCGTGCCGTATGGTATGCCGACGTGGGAGGGGAGCGACGCCCATGGCTTTGCAGAAGCCGAAGAAGACGGAGATCATCGGAGACTACGCCACCAAGGAAGGGGACACCGGTTCCCCCGAGGTGCAGATTGCGCTCCTCACCGAACGGATCAACGGGCTTATCGAGCACCTCAAATTGCACGATCACGACCATCACTCGCGGCGCGGTTTGCTCAAGCTTGTCGGACGCCGCCGCCGCTTGCTCGCATATCTCAACAGCAAGGATTCCGAGCGCTATCGTGCGGTTATCGCGCGGCTCGGGCTGCGGCGCTGAACGGGACGGGGGCACTGACCGTTTGATGCAAGGTACAGACCGTCCGTTTCAGGGTTCTTCGATCACGTTGCGAGTGGCTCAGGGGAATGCCGCCCCTGAGCCTCTTGTTTTAATCAGGGAGGTGCGGATGACGTAGTTCCGATATGGCCGTAGGGAGCCTTGGGTATTGGAGGATGGATGCGCGCGGCGCGCCGAGAGCCGATCGCCCCTATCCTCCAGTCCCTGAGTCTCCCGGCCACCCGGTGATGTGAGACACCCATTCTCACGAAGACTCATGGAAACAGGCGCACAATGCGCCGGAGAGAAGAAGACAGCAATGGCATATCCAACAGTACATACGGTGTCCGCCGAAATCGGCGGCCGTACGATGACGCTCGAAACCGGCAAACTTGCTCAGCAGGCGCACGGCACCGTCACCGTCCAGTACGGTGAGACGATTGTCCTCGCCACTGCGGTCGGCGAGAAGGAAGCGCGCGAAGGGCTCGACTTCTTCCCGCTGACCATCGAATACGAAGAGCGCATGTACGCGGCGGGCAAAATCCCCGGCGGCTTCATCAAACGCGAAGGCCGGCCGACCGAGGCGGCGACGCTCGCGGCCCGGTTGACGGACCGCCCGATCCGCCCGCTCTTCCCGAAGGGGTACCGCTCCGAGGTGCAGGTGATTATCACCGTCCTCAGCGCGGATCAGGAAAACGACCCGGACATCCTTTCCGTGATCGGCGCATCCGCCGCGTTGATGCTCTCCGGTATCCCCTTCCAGGGACCCGTCGCAGCATCGCGCATCGGCTCCATCGACGGCAAACTGGTCGTCAATCCGACCAATGAGCAGTTGGCGGGCAGCCGCATGGATGTCGTCGTCGCGGGTACGAAGGACGCGGTGATGATGGTCGAGGGAACGCTCGGCATCCTGCCGGAAGAGACCGTCGCGCAGGCGATCCAGATGGCGCACGAGTCGTTCCAGCCGATCCTCGACCTGCAGATGCAACTCGTCGAAAAGGCGGGCAAGCCGCGCTGGGAGTTCACGCCACCCGCGAAGGACATGGCGGCCGCCGACGCGGTGCGCGCCTTCCTCGGCACGCGGCTGCACGACGCGATCTACCAGGCGGACAAGACGCAGCGGCAGGAGGCGATCCACGCGCTGCGCGACGAAGTGCGCACGCATTTCTCGGCGCAGGACGAGGGCATGGTCGTGACGACGCGCGCGGCCCTCAGCGCGTTCGAGGACCTCGAAGCGGAGACTGTGCGTGCGGCGATCCTCAAGGATGGCGAGCGACCCGACGGGCGCGCGCTCACCGAAGTGCGGCCGATCTGGTGCGAAGTCGGCGTCCTGCCGCGCGCGCACGGCAGCGCGATCTTCACGCGCGGGCAGACGCAGATCCTCAACGTGCTGACGCTCGGCTCGACGAGCGAGGAGCAGCGGCTGGATAGCATCAGCACAGAGACGGTCAAGCGATACATCCACCACTACAACTTCCCGCCCTACTCGACGGGTGAAGTGAAGCGGATGCGCGGGCCGGGGCGCCGCGAACTCGGTCATGGCGCGCTCGCCGAGCGGGCGCTCCTGGCGGTCCTTCCCACAAAGGAAGCGTGGCCGTATACGATGCGGCTCGTCTCCGAGGCGCTTTCATCCAACGGCAGCACGTCGATGGGCAGCGTCTGCGGGAGTACGCTCTCGCTGATGGACGCCGGCGTGCCGATCTCCGCCCCGGTCGCGGGCGTGGCGATGGGTCTGATTACCGGCGAGAAGGGCCAGTATCAGATTCTGACCGACATCCAGGGCATCGAGGACCACCTCGGCGACATGGACTTCAAGGTCGCCGGTACCGCCGAGGGCGTGACAGCGATCCAGATGGACATCAAGGTGCAGGGGATCACGATCGACATCATGCGCAAGGCGCTCGCGCAGGCGCACGAGGGGCGGATGCACATCCTCGGCAAGATGCTCGAGGTGCTGCCTGCGCCGCGTGGTGAGATGTCGAAGTACGCGCCGAGCGTGATCAGTATCCGCATCGACCCATCCAAAATCGGCATGGTGATCGGCCCCGGCGGGAAGAATATCCGTGCCCTCACCGAGCAGACGAACACCAAGATCGACATCGAGGACGACGGCTCGGTCTTCATCTCCTCCGTCGATCAGGCGGGGGCGCAGCAAGCCAAGGAGATGATCGAGCGGATGACGGCGGAGGCGAAGATCGGCGAGATTTATCTCGGCAAGGTCGTGCGCATCATGCCGTTCGGCGCATTCGTCGAGCTCTTCCCCGGCAAGGACGGCCTGGTGCATATCTCCGAACTGGAGACGCACCGCGTCGAGCGCGTCGAGGATATCGTTAATCTCGGCGACGAGATCAACGTGATGGTGACGGACATCGATCCGCAGGGGAAGATCAGCCTCTCCCGCAAGGCGGTCCTTACCGGCGAGATGCCGCCGCCGAAGGCGGCGCGCATGGATCGTGGCCCCCGCCCCGGCGGCTTCGATCGCGGCCCGCGCCCGAATGGTGGCGGCGGCTACGACCGTGGTCCGCGCCGTGACGGTGGCGAGAACCAGGGCTAGTCCCGCCCGCAACGGACATCATGCGGCCCCTCCCGATATCGGGAGGGGCCGTTTCTTCATGGAATCCGGTAGCGCAGGCTTTCCAGCCTGCGTCACATCCGCCAGGTTGGAACCTGCCCAGAGATCACCCGGTGCTACCAAGATGAACGCTACAACGGAATGACGATGATTGAATAGAGCGCCAGCAGGATGATTGCCTGCGTGATGCCGAAGACCGTCCCGATCAGGAGCAGGAGCAGAATGCTCGCTTTGATGCCGGTCCGCCGCCAGTTGATGTCGCGCGTCGGCTCATTGTCACTTCGCTGCATAAGACCCTTTCCCCGCGTCTCCCCCACCGCTTCATATTATGTAACGTGCGTACAAAGGATCGGTTGCGCGGGAAGCGGATCTATCCCTTCTTGGGTGGTGCGGGCGGTGTGAGGTCGAAGAGCGGCTTGTCGGGCAGGGTGATCGTCGGCATCGTGTACTTCGCCAGCCGCTCCAGTTTCGTGTCGCTCCGCTTGCCCACCACCCGCCACGAGAATGTCCCGCTCAGGTCCGCCGCCTTCTTCCCTTTCGCCACCGCCTCCGTCGATGGGCTCGCCGCCACCGTGAAGCCTTGCCCCGCGCGCGCTGGCACTGCGAGGTGGTGCTCCGCGTCGTGCGGGGTGAGGAAGACATGGTACGAGTCGGTGTGGATCAGCGCCATGAACTGCGGGTCCACCTTGACCTCGGCTTTGCCGTTCACCAACGTGCCCTCCCCGAAGTCCTCGAACCACGCATCGGGCGACTCCACGCAGTAGACGAGGCGCGTGTCCTTCGTCAGGGGGTGCTGCACTGCCGCGCTCTTGCCGCCGCCGGTGGCGTGGCCGTTGATGGAGGCGACGACGAAGTTGCCGGTGACGACGACATCGCCGGTGAAGAAGGCGGCGTAGTTGGGGGCATTGGCCGCGCCGACGAAGGCAGCGGCGCCGCCGCCGGGATTGAAGCACTGGCCGACGACGCCGGAGCCGCTGTTGGCGGTGGTGTAGAAGAAGCCGCCGGCGGTGCCGGGGGTGGCGCTGCCCGAGCCACCTGCCACCCCGCTGCCCGTGATCGAGGTGCCCGCGACGCCGGTGCCATCGCTGGCGCTACCGTAGACGCCCGCGTTCACGGCGCCGGGGTTGGCGGCGTCGGTCGTCTGACCGACCACCCCTGCGCCCTTGGCGGTGTTGGTGCCCTTCGTGCCGCCGATGCCAAACACCCCCGGGCCGCCGTTGGGGCCACCGTAGCCCACGGTGCCCGTGTACACGCCGGTCGCATAGCCAACCACGCCGGGGCCATTGCCCGCAGTCGAACGCCCTTCCACGCCCGTCGGGCCTTTGCCCTGTACGCCGATGCTATTGCCGAGTCCTTGTACGCCAATCGTGCCCGCAGCGTTACCGCTATTCAAGGTTGTGCCGTCGCCAAGGACGCCGATGCCATTCGTCGCTAAACTGGTGACTGCTCCGACGACGCCATGGCCGCTCGCGACGTTTGACAGGCCGTAGAGTCCAGTCGCCGCCGAGCCGGATTGATAGGCATATCCCGCGATAGCAGCCGGAAAGTTGCTTGCAGACGAGTTGATACCTTCGCTGATCGTGAAGATATTGTCGACGCCGACGGCTGCGCCGTTATACACAACGACGGTTGGCGCCTCGACATAGTTATTGGTATTGGATGGAATGGTCGTCGGCATATCGCCTAACTTGAGGAAATTGCCGGTGTTTGCGGAGACGGGTTCCGTCTTCCCTGCAGCGATGAGACCGGCGGTAAGTGCGGCCGCGCCAGCAAGGAGACCACGCCGTCTCAGCGCGCCGTGCCTGGAATGTTCTGCTACCTCGGATGATGCTTGATACTCCTGTGCAGTCATGTGCATCCCTCCTGATCTGATGCAGTCCCTCTCTCGGAGGGGCCGCTGCGATGGGTGACTATGTGCGACTATAGCGACCGGAGGTGCGCTGCACTACGCACAACCGGCAAAACAACCCACACGAATTCCGGCAAGAATGCGCGGCGGCAGGGTGCGTGCGTATCGGCGCGAGTGATTTGCAATCGTCGCCAGTTGCGGTGCGTCCTTGACCGTGTAAAATATACGTGCGCATGCAGTTTCTTCGGGGGTTCTCACCGCTTTGTCGGGATGGTGGCTGATCGTGGATAGCCTGCCCAGCCAATCAACCGCGCACCCCGCAACATCGGGACGCGATACACCCGACGCACCTGCATTCGGGGATTCGCTGCGCCTCCTCCGCATGGCACGCGGCCTCACGCAGGAAGCGCTCGCGGAACGCTCGACGATCAGTCTGCGGGCGATCAGCGACCTCGAACGCGGCGTGAAGCGCAGGCCGCAGCGCGAGACGGTGCGCCTGCTCGCCGATGCGCTTGCCCTCTCCGCAAAAGACCGCGCCGCCTTCGAATCCGCCGCGCGCCCCGGTGCAGCGCCGATTGCCCAGGCAGCCACCCCGCTCGACAACCTCTTCGCGCCCGTCACGCCGCTCGTCGGGCGCGAGCGGGAGATGGCCGCGCTGACCGCGCTCCTCCGGCGCGGCGATGTGCGCCTCGTCACCGTCACGGGGTGCGGCGGGGTCGGCAAGACACGGTTGAGCGTGGATGTGGCGGCGTCGTTGCGGCCCGACTTCGCCGATGGCGTCGTCTTCGTCTCGCTCGCGACGATCCGCGATCCCGATCAGGTCGCGGCGGCTGTCGTCGCGACGCTCGGCCTCAAGGAGCGCCCCGGAGAGTCGGCGCGTGCCTGCCTCGCGGCCTATCTGCGCGATCGGCAGCTGCTGCTCGTGCTCGACAATTTCGAGCATGTCATGGATGAGGCGCTGCTCGTCGCGGAATTGCTCGCCGCCTGCCCGCTGCTCACGGT
>JBPCMC010000388.1:0-9921 GCA_051002645.1 Thermomicrobiales bacterium | reverse complement strand
AATGATGATACGCTTGTCACAACAACGCAGGCCGCGCAGTTGCTCGGTATCGGCTCGATCAACACGGTCAAGTCGATGGTCAAACATGGCGAAATCGTGGGGGCGCGCAAGGTCGGCAACCGGACAGTAATCCCGTTGCGAGAAATTAAGCGGTTGCAAGAGACGGAGATCGCCCGCGATCTGCGCGCGATCACCGATGCGATGACGCGCGGCGCACTTCGCGATGAAGTGAGTGAGAATACGCCGATGTCGCGGGAGCAGATGGATATTCTCGAAGCGGGCCGACCGAGTAATCATTGCTCGACTAACGCGGCTTTTCCGACAAACGTAAAAGAGGCATAGCATGGGGCTGGATTTCGAACTCTATCGCCTCGATACGAATCCCCCGCTGCGCGACGAGCGACTTGATAATCAGCGCTCCCGAGAGGACCGTGCGTTCTCCGCATGGCTCAACGGTGGGAATGCCATCTATCGGCACCTCGGCAATCCGCATCGCTTGGATTCCTTCTTCTACCAAATGGACGTTGCGGCTACTCGCAAGTGGGTACGTAAACATGACGTCTCCGACGAGGACAAGCAAAAGGCAATAGCTCTGCTAGACGTTTTGGAATCTGACGAGACGCGCACCCGACTCTTGACAGGAGAGGTGATCGCCATCAACGTGCGCGACCTGGACAGTTCGGCGGAAATCTTCGAGCGTCCGAAGGATATTGCGGCGGCACAATCGTGGGTGCAAGAACACGCCGAATGGGACGTAGCGAAGAAGCGGCTACTCGGCTTGCTCGACCTGCTGGAATCTGACGAGAATCTGTGGATCTATGAGAGTTGGTAGCGTCAGTTCGGATGGTTGCACTGCCAGATAGGCCCGTCTAACTGACACGAATGATCCTTCCAGTCGATAGGGAGAGACGTATGGATGAGGAACGCAAGTTATGGACGCGTGAAGCGGTGGAGGCCCAAGTCTCCCGCGACTTCCCGGACATGGACCCAGAAGTCGTGCTCGCCATTCTTGACCGATACGGATTGAAGGGTTTTCAGCGCGAGCGGGAGCGTGTTCACCTGGCGATCCTCAAACTCAGCAACAGGAATATCCGGCAGGTCATCTCCTATACAAAGGCGGCGGAGCAAGATTACCGTGATGTCCTATTGTGGTCGTCACAGAATCCACCGCCCAAGGTGACGAAGGAGGAGGTGGAGAAAACCATACGGGAGATGTTGGTGCGGTCGGGGATCGACCCCGACAATCCGCCGAAGTGGATACCGGCTCATGTGGTCTGCCCCGTGTGCGGCGAACGGGAGCCCGTCGCGCAGATCGTTTGGTGCGACAACCAGCCAATGAAGGAAATGTTCGCAGACATTCCAAGTCGCAGGCGAGATGAGCCTTATCAACCTGGGAGCGATGCCAGGCCCCTGCGCGAGATCGGGTTGAGCCTGCTCTGCCGCAATGGCCATAGTTGGGTCCTGAACGCTCACCTGAGCGACGAGGGGGTACAGTGGGAGAATGTGATAGTTGATCCATCCTGATCTGGCGATCAGGTGGGGTATCACGTATCGCCTAAGAGCCTTCGAATGTGCTGCGAGCCCTTTAGCGTATGCCTTCATCCCTCACGAAGCACTATGCGCCTCATGGGTCGGTGTGGTAGCGGCGGATCGCCGGGACGAGCCAGGCGATGACGGCGACCGAGAGAATGCACGCCACCCCGCCGGAGACGATGGAGATGGGCGCGCCGTACCGCACGGCGACGACGCCCGCTTCCAATTGCCCGAGTTGCGGCCCGCTCCCCGCGAAAAGTTGGTGTGCCGCGCTCGCACGACCGCGGAGCGCGTCGGGCGTCAGCAGTTGGAGAATCTGATGCCGGAAGGTCATGCTCACGGTGTCCGCCAATCCGGTCCCCGCGAGGAAGAGCAGGGCGAGGGGCATCGAGCGGGAGAAGCCGAAGCCGACCGTCGCGAGACCATATGCCGCCACCGCGACAAGGAGCGGCCACCCCGGTCGGCGGATGCGATGCGACACGGCGGTCATCGCGATCGCGCCGAGTACCGAGCCGACGGCGGGCGCGGAGAAAAGGATGCCGAGCCCGGTCGGGCCGACATGCAGCACCTTGTCCGCATAGACGGCGAGGAGCACCGTTGCGCTGCCCCAGAAGGTCGCGAAGAAATCGAGCGACATGATAGCGGCGATGATGCTGTTGCTTCGCACGAAGCGCAGCCCTTCGAGCGCCGCGCGCCAGCCGGGTGGCCCGTCGATCGCCGCCGCGCCGAGCCGGACATGCATTAAGAGCAAGGTGATGATGACGACAACGAACGAGGCCGCCTCGAAGCCATAGGTCCCCGCGATGCCGATTGCGCCGATGGCGAGGCCGCCGAGCGCGGGGCCGGCAATCGTCGCCACCTCGGAGAGCGTGATGTTCCACGAGAGCGCGTTGGCGAGATGCTCGCGCGGAACGAGCGCAGGGAGGAACGCCTGCCGCGCGGGGGCGGCCATCGTGCCCATCGTCGCGGCGACGGCGGTGATGGCGAAAATCACGCCGATGCTCGCCCACCCCGCGACGGTCGCCAGGATCAGCGCGAGCGAGCAGAGCAGGAGGGCAGGCTGCGTCACGAGCAGCAGGCGGCGGCGGTCGACCCGATCGGCCACGACCCCGCCGACGAGCGAGAAGGCGAGGACGGGGAGGAGCCGGAAGAGACCGAGCAGGCCGAGATCGAGCGCGGAGTGATGCAGTTGATAGACCTGATAGGTGATGGCGACCGTCTGCATCTGCTGGCCGATGGTCGCGACGAACTGGCCGATGAGCAGGAGGCGGTAATCGCGGTGTTGCAGGGCGGTGAAGGCACCGGGGGGTGGCACGACCACGACGGTCGGCGCCTGTCCCGGTGGAAGATGCGGCTCTCCGGACATGCGGGGACAAACCTCCCAATCCGTACGCGGATCTGCACGAGCGCACGCACCGTCATGGTGGGAAGTGCGAACGTGATGCCCGGAGGGTCTTGAGCGGATGCATCTCTGACGTGCCGGGAAACGATTGGCGAAATGCTCACAAGCGACGGGTTTACCGCGTCGCATTGCACGGTTCTTATACCATAGCGGTCGCGATTATCAACCGCGAAGAAACGTGATGCCGGCGGCCTTTCGCCTGCCGAACGATCTTGCTGCAGCAGGCGAAAGCCCGCCGGCACCGGGAAATTCGACGGGATTCTGAGCGCCAAGGGAGACCTTGACAGCGGTGCGATAACAAGGGGCATGGAGACGGAGCAGTTCAGCCTCTACGACCTCAGAATTACCGTCGTTGCAATCGAAGGCCGGTCGGTCTGCGGGCTGGCGGTGGGCGATTACTTCGAGGTGACCGAGAGTAACCGGCTACGCATCCCGGCGGGCAAGCATTTCTGCCTCTACGCGCTCGGCGCGGTGCTGCCGCTGCTCTCCGGCTATCAGCGGGCCGCGCAAGCGGGCGACTGGATGACCCAGGAGAGCCTCGTCGCCTGCCCGGACCCGGACGAACGCCTCATCATGCGCATCGAACGCCTCGCTCCCCACACCCTCCGCACCGCCGACTTGACCTGAAGACGCTTGAACCGCAGAGGCGCAGAGAACACAGAGGTCGCAGAGAGGAAAGTAGATGATTCTTACTGGTACCGTCTCATTCTTCTATCGATCTCCCTCTGCATTTCTCTGTGTTCTCTGCGTCTCTGCGGCTCAACAGTTTCGATGGTCCCAATGCGGGACGTAAGTGTCGCGTTTCAGAGCAACAAGGGGGCGGCGGAGTATGCGGCGTTGGCGCGACGGGTGGAGGAGTATGGGTTCGATGCGCTGAGCGTCTATGGGGACCTGATGTTCCAGCCACCGATTGGGCCGCTGCTCATCATGGCGCAGGCGACAGCGCGCATCCGGCTCGGCCCGGCGAGCATGAACCCGTACACGCTCCATCCCGTCGAGATCGCCGGGCAGATCGCCCTGCTCGATGCCGTCTCCGGCGGACGCGCCTACCTCGGACTGTCGCGCGGGGCGTGGCTGGAATCGCTCGGTATCGCGCAGACAAAGCCCGTCACGACGATGCGGGAGGCGGTCGCCATCGTGCGGCACCTGCTCGCGAACGAGCGAGTCCCCTTCGATGGCGCGGTCTTCCATCTCAGCGCGCATAACACCTTGCAATACGAACTCGTGCGCCCGGCCGTGCCGGTGATGATCGGGACGTGGGGGTCGCGACTGGCCGCGCTCGCGGGCGAGGTGGCGGACGAGGTGAAGATCGGCGGCTGCGTCAATCCCCGGATGGTGGCAGTGATGCGGGAGCGGATCGCCGTCGGCGCGAAGAAGGCGGGCAGAGATGTGGGCGCGGTCGGGATCGTGCTCGGCGCGGTGACGGTCGTGGACGACGATGGCGCGGCGGCGCGGCGTAAGGCGAAGGAGGAGGTCGCGCTCTACCTCCCGACCGTCGCCGGGCTCGATCCGACCGTCACCGTGGACCCGGAACTACTCGCCCGCATGGAGAAGGCCGTCCAGCGGGGCGACCGACTGGCCGCCGCCGCGCTGATTTCCGATGATCTGCTCCGCTCGTTCGCCTTCGCCGGCACGCCCGCCGAGGTGACCGCCCACGCGGAAGCGATTTTCGCGGCGGGCGCGTCGCGCATCGAGTTCGGCACGCCGCATGGCCTGACCGATGCGCGCGGCATCCAACTGCTCGGCGAGCGCGTCCTGCCCGCGCTGCGAACGTAGTCACCCCTGACCTGCGTCCGGCCCATACCCGTTCCCGGTTGTCCGTACGCTTTACACTTTCTTCGCACGTCTTTCGTACTTCAATGCCACAATGCGGGTATGGCAGATTTTTCCGCAGTTCTCCAAGCCAGAGAACCGCTCGCTCATGCGGGCTTGGGGGAACAATGACGGTGCGGTTGCGCCCGTTGCTCGTTGGGGTGGCGACCTATCTCCCCGGTCTCCGTAATCTCACCACGCGGCGGACGGGCGGGACGATCTCGGCGCGCTATTGCTACACGGTCTGGCTGCGCCACCTGGTTATGGCGCGTCGGCATTCCCCCGGTGCCGCATTCGGCACGGTCGCGGAGTTGGGGCCGGGCGATTCGCTGGGGCTCGGGCTGGCGGCGCTGCTCTCCGGCGCGGAGCGGTATATCGCGCTCGATGTCGTGCGCTACACGGACAGCGCGCGGAACATCGCCGTCTTCGATGAATTGGTCGCCCTCTTTCGCAATCGGGAGCCGGTGCCGGACGACCGCGAATTCCCGCTCGTGCGGCCGCTCCTGCCGTCATACGACTTCCCGCACGACATCCTGCCGGACGCCGCCCTCGCAGCTATGCTGAACTCGGAGCGGCTGGCGATGATCCGCCGCGCGCTCGTCGCGCTCGATGAACCCCATCGTCAGACCGACCAACTCATCTCCTACGTCGTGCCGTGGGATGACGCGAGCATCGCCGAGCGCGCGTCGGTGGACCTCATCCTCTCGCAGGCGGTGCTCGAATATCCGCACGACCTCGCCGGGACGTACGCGGCGATGGAGCGCTGGCTCAAGCCGGGCGGCATGATGTCGCACGACATCGATTTCAAGTCGCATGGGCTGACGCGAGAATGGAGCGGCCATTGGGCCTGCTCGGACTTCATCTGGTCGCTGATGGAAGGCAGGCGGCGGGACATCCTGAACCGCGCGCCGCACTCCGTACATCTCGACTGTATCCGCGCGCTCGGCTGCGAGATCGTCTGCGACCAGCAGACGGAATCGCCCGCCGCTCCCCGCGCGCGCCTCGCCCCGCGCTTCCGCTATCTCACCGATGAGGATGTGCGCACAAGCAGCGCGTTCATCCAGGCATACAAACCGCGCTGATCGCGGCTCGCGTGCTACTATCTCCGAAGGTTGTCGCCTCGGGTGCCTCAGCCTGCCACGAATACCGGCAGGCGAAGTCCAGGGCGGATGAATACGATGGAGAAGGAGCGGAACTATGGCACTGACGGGCAAGCGGGCGCTGGTCACGGGCGCGAGCAAGGGGATCGGCGCGGGCATCGCCCTTGCCCTCGCCCGCGAGGGGGCGGATGTCGCGGTCAACTATCACCGCGACGCCGCCGGTGCGGAGGCTATTGTGGCGGAAATCCGCGCGCTCGGCCGCAAGGCAATCGCGATTGGCGCGAATGTCGGGCAGGTGGCCGAATGCCAGCGACTGGTCACGGAAGCGGCGGACGCGCTCGGCGGCTTGGATATCCTCGTCAATAACGCGGGCATCACGCTCTGGCAGGACTTCTTCGCGACGGATGAGGCGCATTGGGACGCGACGCTCGATACGAACCTGAAAGGCACCTTCTTCTGCACGCAGGCCGCCGCGCGCCTGATGGTGGCTCGCGATGGGGGCGGGGGCCGGGTGGTGAATATCTCCAGCGGGGCGAGTAAGTCCGCCTTCAAGAACGCGACGCCGTATAACGCCTCCAAGGGCGGCATGAATATGCTGACGGTCGGTCTGGCGGTCGAACTCGGCCCGTACGGCATCACTGTCAATGCCGTTGCCCCCGGCGCGATCCTGATCGAGCGCACCAGCCAGGAGATGCCGGACTACGCGGGCGCCTTCGCGAGGGCAACGCCGCTCGGTCGCGTCGGCTACCCGGAGGACATCGCCGGGGCCGTGCTCTACTACTGCTCCGATGCCGCCTCCTACGTCACCGGGCAGGTCTTCTGGGTCGATGGCGGCCTCTCCCTCCGTTCCGGCCGCTTCGGCGACCAAGCCGACGCCAAGGAGTAGCTTTAAAGTCGCGGAACGTAGAGCGCGGGATCGCGCTCACCGATGACGGCCAGGGAAGCGTCCGCGCGCATCTGATCCGTGAAGACGATCAGATTGTCTCCCAGACGGGTTGCGGACGGTACCAGCATGCCCTCAACGCCGCGCGCCATCGCTGCTTCAGCGAGTAGACGTGGAATATAGCAATCGGTGTCATGCCAAAGATCCCTGTGCTCCAAGCCGAGCAACGTGCTATCGCGGCAATCCAGCACTGCGGTCAATGTCACGGCGACTTCACTGAGACGATAGCCGTTCAATTGCGGCAGGAGATCCGATGTGATATGGCGCAGAATCTCCCCGAGACAGACTTCCGGCCCAAGTGCCAGATACAACGCTGCCCAAACGTCTGCTGCGGGAAAGAGGTCCAACCCCCGATGGTACCGGCCCGAAAACTTCCGGGATCCGCTCGCGTCAGTCGCGGAGTACTGTCGCTTGTGCATCCGCCATGTACGGCTATTCCAGGCTGTCACCGGACAGGCAGTGATGGCACGCCTGGCATCCCACGCTGCGAAAGTATGCATGCTGTTAGATGAAGATGCCTGCGTCGAGAGCGCCGAGCGCGGCATCGACGCGATCAACTCTGCCCGCCCGTATCGCTTCGGTCGGAGTGAAGCCACCGAGATAGCGATGGCTCGCGCGCATCCATGTATGACTGGCTTCTTCCGTGCGGAACGTCTCCGCCAGGCGCTCAGCGAGTGAGACAAGAGTAGCCAGGCGTTCGCGCGCCTCGTGTTGTGGATAGGTCTCGCTGGACCGCCAGCGATTCAACGTGCGGGGTGACGCCGATAGGATATATGCCAGTTCGTCATCAGAGAGCGCAAGGATTCTCTGGACCTGTTCAACGGCCTGACGCGGCGTGGTATCGAGCATTGCCATAAAGATCCTACCTTTTCCGCGTTCTACGCTTTCACCCTTCTAGGGTACCATGCATCTCCATTCTGTCAACCAAAATTTGGCGTCTAAAGTGCGATTGATTGCTCCTGGAATATCATTGCTGATGCGGCTGTTCCGATAGAGGAAGGACGGATAGATTGTTTTGACCTATATCGGTGTATACTCTCAGGGCGGCGCGCATTGCCGCGTACTCAGCGAGATGTGATGACTACAACGACGATGATTCCGCTCAGTATGGTTGACGTAGACGGCCCGGCGCAGGACGCATACGGTCGCCGGATCAACTACCTGCGCATCAGCCTGACCGACCGCTGCAACCTCCGCTGCGTCTACTGCATGCCCGCCGAGGGCGTGCGCTGGCAGTCGAAAGAGGAACTGCTCTCGGACGAGGAACTGCTGCGCGTTGTCCGGCTCGCGGCGGATGTCGGTTTCACGAAGATTCGCCTGACGGGCGGGGAGCCGACACTGCGCCGCAACCTGCCGGACCTTGTGCGCGAGATCGCCGCGAACCCCGCGATCACCGATATCGCCATGACGACGAACGGCATCCTCCTCTCCCGCCTCGCCGAACCGCTCGCGGCGGCCGGGCTGAAGCGCATCAACGTCTCGATCGACACGCTGGATGCGGAGCGGTTCAAGCAGATCACGCGCGGCGGCAGGCTCGATCTGGTGATGGAGGGCATCGCGGCGGCGGAAGCGGCGGGCCTGACGCCGATTAAACTGAATGCCGTCGTCATTCGTGGGCAGAACGACCACGAAGTGGCAGATTTGGCCGGGCTGGCGTATGACCATCCGTGGCAGATGCGCTTCATCGAGGTGATGCCCTTCGAGGGCGTCGATGATGTCGCCTTCGACCTCCTCGTGCCGACTGCCGAGGTGATGGCGCGCATCGAGGAGCGATGGGGTACGCTGACGCCCGATCCGCTGGCGGACCCGGTAGACCCGGCGCGCCCCTTCGTCTTCCCGAACGCGCGCGGCTCGGTCGGCTTTATCAGCGCGATGACCGACGCCTTCTGCGCGACCTGCAACCGGATGCGCCTCACCGCCGACGGTAAACTACGTCTCTGCCTGCTGCGCGACAACGAGGTGGATTTGCTCACGCTCATCCGCTCCGGTGCGTCGGACGACGAGATCCGCTTGCGTCTGCGCGAGGCCGTCTGGCAGAAGCCATGGGGCCATGGCGTCGCCTCCGGTGAGGTCTCCCTCAATCGCGGCATGTCCCGCATCGGTGGCTAGTGGTCTGTCACGATTGCATTGATGGATAGAGGTGCTTGAGTTTGATCCGTGCATCTGCGGTCGTGAAGCGCCAGTTGATGATCGCATCCGCGCCGTTGCGCCCATCCTCCCACGCCGCCACCTCCCGCATCAAGGTCAGGTCATCGGGGATGCGGCGATCCAAACATTGCCGCCCGAGGACGCTCAACTCGATCTCCGCGATATTGAGCCAACTACCGTGCTTCGGCGTGTAATGGATCTCCAGTCGTTCCGCGATCCGGCGCGCTTCGGCGGGCGGGAACGCTTCATACAATGACGCGGGGGTGTGTGTATTGAGGTTGTCCATCACCAGCACGACCTTCTCGGCATCCGGGTAATGGTGATCGACGAGTCCCTTGATGCAGTGCGCCCAGTCCACTTTGGTGCGGCGGGCCGTCACCGTGAGGTGTCGCCAGCCGCGCAACGGCTCGCAGAGGATGAAGAGATTCGCCGTCCCGCCGCGCACGTATTCGTCGTCTTCGCGTTCTGGCTCTCCCGGCGCGAGCGGCAGCGGTGTCGTGACTTGATCGAGCAACTGTTTGCTCGCCTCATCCATGCAGACCTGGGGGAAACGCGGATCGTAGGGACGCTGATAGACGGCGAGCACGTCCTCCATGTGCCAGACGAAGTCGGCATTCGCTTTGGGCGGGATGCACCAACGCTGCGTCAACCACGGCTTGAGCGCGTTTTTTTGAGCGTGCGGCGCACCAACTCGTGGGAAATGGGTTCACCGCAATCGAGGGTGACGAACCGTCCTGCCAGCAGGCGCAACGTCCAGCGGGCATGGCCTGCGGGCGGGGTGTTACAGGCGAGCGCAATGAGATGCGCTTCCTGTGCGCCGTCGAGCGTGCGCGGTGGGGTGGCACGGGGCGGGCGATGGACGAGTGCGGCCGCGACACCCTCGGTCGCACAGCGCGTGCGCACGCGTGCGACGGTCGGTTCGCTCACTTCGATGGCGATGGCAATCGCTGCATCGCGCTCGTGCGGCCCGCCCGGTCCTTCGT
>JBPCMC010000387.1:0-3478 GCA_051002645.1 Thermomicrobiales bacterium | reverse complement strand
CGAAATCGGGTCCAATGCGCTGGCCGGCTCATCCATCAGGATCACCTCCGGCTGCACCGCCACACAGCGCGCGATGCAGAGCCGCTGTTGCTGCCCGCCGGAGAGCGCCAGCCCGGATTTCTGCTGGATGTCTTTGACCTCGTCCCACAAGGCGGCCCGCCGCAGACTCTTCTCGACAATCTCGGCGAGGGCGCGCTTGTTCCGCTCGCCGTGCAGGCGCGGGCCATAGGAGACGTTATCGAAAATGCTCATCGGGAAGGGATTGGGGCGCTGAAAGACCATGCCGACCCGCTTGCGCAGGGCCACGACGTCCGTATTTGGCCGGTAGATCGATTGCCCGTCAATGAGAATGTCGCCGTCGGCGTGGACGCCGGGGATGAGGTCGTTCATGCGATTGATCGACCGTAGGAGGGTGGACTTGCCGCACCCCGACGGCCCAATCAGCGCGGTGACTTGCCGCGCCTTGATCGCCAGGTTGATGTCCGCGATAGCGCGGAGGGCGCCGTAATAGAGGGCGAAGTCCGTGACCGTGATCGCGACCTTCGCTGCGGCGAGATCGGCGGGCGGCTCGGCCACCGGCAAGGAAACCAGCGTTGGCGGCGTATTCATACGCGGCGGAGCCATCTGTTCAATTGACTCGCGTGCCATTGATCCACGTCCTTCCCCCCGTGCCCGAGCGATGCCTTAGGTTGCCGTGATCCGCCGGTGCAACCACCGGCCAAAGAAGCGCGCGATGACGTTGAACGCGAGCACGAAGAGAATCAAGAGCGCCGCCGCGCCATCGGCGATGTGCCGGTAATCGGGCACGAGGCCTTCCGAGTTCAGTTTCCAGATATGCACCGCCAGCGTCTCCGCCGGACGGAACAATCCGATTGGGGAAGTATCGCTGAACAGGCTGATGTCGTGCCAGTTCAATTCCGCGCTCGATTGCCCGGCAGTGAAGAGCAGGGCCGCCGCCTCGCCGAAGATGCGGCCCGCCGTCAGGATAAACCCGGTGACGAGCCCCGGCAATGCCGACGGGAGCAGCACGGTGCGGATCGTCTGCCAGCGCGTCATCCCCAGCGCGAGACTCCCCTCTCGCAGCCCGGACGGGAGCGCGCGCAGCGACGTTTCCGTCACCCGCTCGATGACCGGCAAATTGAAGACGGTGAGCGCGAGCGCGCCCGCCAGGACGGAAAAGCCCATGTGCAGCCGCTGCACGAAGAGCAGCAACCCGAAGAGGCCGACGATGATGGACGGCAATGATGCCAACGTCTCGGTCGCGGTCCGAATCACGTCGGTCAACCGGTTCGCCGGGGCGAACTCGGCCATATAGATGCCCGCGCCGACTCCGAGGGGAATGCTGATCAGCATAGTGAGGAAGAGCAGGTAGATCGAATTGAACAGCGGTGGCCCGACACCCCCGCCAGCGACGATGGCCGGCGCGGCGGTGATGAAGTGCAAGGTGAGATACCGCCCGCCCTTGACGACGAGGTAAAGCAGGAATGAGGCGAGCAGGCCGACGATCCCCGCCGAGAGTATCCAGATAACCGCCGTCGCGATGCGGTCGGTGATGCGCGCACTCATCAAATCACCCTCCGCGCGCTCACGACACGGATCGTCAGGATCAGCGCCAGCGCGATCAACAGCAGCAGCATCGCCATCGACCAGAGCGTATTGTTCCACGGTGTCCCGCCGACCGTATTGCCCATGTCGAGCGTGATGATGCTCGTCAGCGTGACCGCACGATCCGTCAAGTGTTTCGGGATGATCTCGGTGTTGCCGATCACCATCTGCACCGCCAGCGCCTCGCCGATTGCGCGGGCCAGACCGAGAATGACGGCGGTGAGCAAGCCCGGCACCGCCGCAGGCAGCAGCACGCGCGAGATCGTCTGCCAGCGCGTCGCGCCGAGCCCGAAGGATGCTTCCTTCAAACCACCTGGTAGCGCCTTGAGGGCGTCCGTGGCGACGGTGGTGATCGTCGGCAGGGCCATGACCGAAAGCACGGTCGCACCGGCCAGCAGGCTGAAGCCGAGCCCGCCGACGTGGTTGCGGATGAACGGGACGAGGACGCTGAGGCCGACCCACCCGTACACGACGGATGGGATGCCAACGAAGAGCTCAACGGCGGGCTGGAGCACGCTCTGCGCCCACTTCGGCCCGACTTCCGCGAGGAAGAGCGCGGCGGCGAGGCTGAGCGGCGTCGCGATCAGGACGGCCAGGCCCGTCACCTCCAGCGACCCGACGATGAAGGTTGCCGCGCCGTACGTCCCCGGCTTCTCGTCCGGCGCCCAGGTCTTCGAAAAGAGGAACTGCGAGAGCGGCACCTTGTTCGTGATAAAGGTCGCGAGGCCCTTCGAACTGATATAGAAGATGATCGCGACGATTACCGCGACCAGGATGAGCGCGCAGGCCACGAAGACGGCCTGCGTCACGCGGTTCCACAATCGGCGCTGCGCCGTCATGTCGAGTGATCTGACCGGTCTGGCGCCCGCCTGTGGTGGATTGATCGCCGCCATTCGAGGAGTACCTCCGTGGACCAGCACGATAAGAGGATGAGCCGGGTTGTCAAGCCGAGAGGCCGGGTCGGTGATCCACGCCGGCCTCTCGTTCACACGACGAGCAGCATATCAGGTAGGCGTGTGCTTCGCCTTCACCTGCGATGCCGGAATGTATCCCAACTGCGGCACGAGCGTCGTCTGAATGTCATCCGAGAGGATGTAGTCGATGAACGCCTTCGCCAGCCCGGTTGCATCGCCCTTGGTGTACATGTGACCGTACGACCAGATCGGATAGGAGTCATCCGAGAAGTTGGCGGCCACCGCGTCCTTGCCATTGAACTTCAACTGCTTGAGGTCCTTGTTCGTCTGGAAGTAGGCGAGACCCAGGTATCCGACCGCGCCCGGCGTATCATTGATCGCCTTCGCGACCGCGCCCGTCGAGTCTTCCGTCAGCGCCAGCCCCTGCGCCTCGCTCGCGCCCTTCAGGGCATACTTCTTGAAGGTGGCGCGCGTCCCCGACGATGTCGGGCGGTTGATGATCGTGATCTTCAGATCGTTCCCGCCGACATCCTTCCAGTTCGTGACCTTGCCCGTCCAGATGCTGACGACCTGATCGCCCGTCAACGAACTGACCTGCACGCCGGGGTTTGCCGCCATCGCGAAGCCCTGCACGACAACCTGGTGATCGACGACCACCTTCGGATCGATGCCTTGCGCCTCTTCGGCGAAGATGTCCGAGTCGCCGATCGTCGCGCCGCCACCGAAGACCTGCGTGAGGCCCGTGCCGGAGCCGCCGCCTTGCACATTGATCTTCCCGTTCGGGCACTTCGTGGTGTAGGCCTTCGCCGCCGCCTCCACGAGGGGCTGCAACGCCGTCGAGCCGAGCGCGACGATTGAGCCATCAACGCACGCCGCCGGGCCCTTCGGCTGCGCGCCGGCCACTGCCGAACCCGCGCTCGCTACCGTCCCGGTCGTCACTGCGCTCGACGCGGGCGATG
>JBPCMC010000386.1:0-5567 GCA_051002645.1 Thermomicrobiales bacterium | reverse complement strand
CGGACCTCACGCAACCCTGGCCCTGCGCCGATCAGTCGGTGGATTTGATCGCCTGCAATCTGGTGCTCGAACACATCGCCGATCTCTCCTTCGTCTTCGCCGAAGCGGCGCGGACATTGGCGCCCTCGGGTCAGTTGTTCATCTGTGAGCTCCACCCGTGCAAACAGTATCTGGGCAGCAAAGCGACCTTCCAGCGGGAGGACGAGCGGATCGAGCCTCAGGCGTTCGTCCATCACCTCCCTGATTTTCTCGATGCTGCCGCGTCCACCGGCTTTACCCTGACCCGTCTCAACGAGTGGTGGGACGGCGATGATCGTCAGATACCACCGCGCCTTATCTCCTTCCTGTTCGCGAAATGAGGCCGCGAGCGTGACATTCGGACATACATGAGCGGCAAACGCGAAGAAACATGGTGGCGGCGGGCTTTAGCCTGCCGCCACCGGGAAAGCTGAGTTATGTTCTGATGGCAGGTGAGGATGCAACGGTGACGATCCGATCCGTCCGATTGCCCGAGGATCGCGCATCGCTCCTCGCGCTCGATCGCTCCTTCGTCACCGACCGCGTCTACCGCGTCGCGTACACGGCGGATGCCTTCACGCTCGAAGAGGTCCCGGCCCAGCCGCCGTTGCGCAAGGAATTCCCGCTCGCGGACGATCTCGGGGCCGATCGTGCCTGGGAGCAGGGATTCGTGGCGGAGCGAGCGGCAAGCGTCATTGGCTTTGCCGCGTTCACGCACCGCCGCTGGAATCGCCGGACAGAACTCTGGCACCTCTATGTCGCGTCCCACCAGCGCGGTCAGGGCGTCGGCAGGACGCTCATCGAGGCGGTGGTTGCGGCGGCGAGGGATGCGGACATGCGTTGCGTCTGGTTGGAGACATCGAATCTGGCGTATCCGGCGATCCAGTTTTACCGGCGCGTGGGCTTCAATCTGTGCGGCCTGGACGTGTCGCTCTACGACCCGGCAAGCGAGGCGGCGGGGGAGACGGCGCTCTACTTCATGCGCCCGCTGTAGCGCATCAGGCAATCACGAGGCCTGCCCTTCTGCCACGTCCGGCATCGCCGCCAGCGGCAATGCTTCCGGGGCGAGCGGGCCGCGCCGGTTGTCTGCCTCGCGCAAGGCGCGCACCTGCACGCCGATCACGCCGGGGGCGCCGACGATACAGGCCGAGAGGGCGATCATCGCCGGGATGCCGATCAGGGGTAAGAGGATGCCGCCGAGCGCGCCCCCGATCGGCGTGCCGCTCTGCATCAGCGTGCGTAGCAGGGCGAAGGCGCGTCCGCGCAGCCGCTCCGGGATGATCCGCATCCGCAGCGTCTGCGCCCAGATCGTCAGCGGCGCGCTGCAGAGCCCGTAGA
This sequence comes from Thermomicrobiales bacterium, assembly GCA_051002645.1. Taxonomy (GTDB): domain Bacteria; phylum Chloroflexota; class Chloroflexia; order Thermomicrobiales; family JALYUS01; genus JALYUS01. Next base: position 4,211 of record JBPCMC010000386.1, on the reverse strand, counting down.
GCGCCAATCCGATTGCCGCACCCCAGACATTCCGCGTCGCCAGCACGATGAGGAGCACAGCGCCCGCCAGCATCTGCGAGAGGCAGATCGAGGCGCCGAGCGGCAGGCGTGGACTGATGCCCCCGGCGAGCAGGGAACTCGTCACTTCCCCGGCCGCCTCCGCGCCGAGCAATAGCCCGTACAACCCCGCGCCGCCGCCGAGCGAGCGGTCCGCGAGGAGCGGCAGCCAGACGAGCAGCATCCCGCGCCCGATGTTGAAGGCGAGGAACATCGCTGTCGTCGAGAGCAGGATGCGGTTGCCGAGCAGGAGGCGCACCGCGTGCCCGAGGTTGTACGCTTGCTCCGCCGCCTGCGCCACCGCGACGGGTCGGGGAGCTAGCCGCACCCGCGAGAGCGCGAGGGCGAAGAGCGCATAGGAGGCGACATCGACGATGACGACGTTCGGCGCGCCGATGATCGCGATCAGGAGGCCCGCAAGCGGCGGGCCGACCACGCCGCCGAGCGTGAAACTGAGCATCTCCAGCGCGTTGGCGGTGACGAGTTGCTCATCGGGCACCAGCGACGGGACGAGCGACGGCCCGCCCGCGAGCGAGATCATCATTAGCAGACCGTAGACTCCGGCGACGACATAGGCGTGCCAGAGGGTCAGCCGCCCCAGCGCGTGCAGCAACGGGATTAAGCCGATCACCGCGCCGCGCGTCAGATTGTCCGCGATCATCACATGCCGCCGGTCGAAGCGGTCGAGCAGCATCCCCGCCATCAGGCCACCGACGATGATCGGGCCGGTGTAGCAGAGCAGCAACATGCCGACCGCCCGCGCGGAACCGGTCGCGCTGTAGACGAACCAGATCAGGGCGACGCGCGTCATGCCGTCGCCGAGCACAGAGAAGGAGAAGCCCGACCAGAAGATGCGGAACGAGCGGTTCGCGAAGACCGCGCGGTACCGGTCAATTGTCATAGTTCCCCCAACCCCTCCCACTGATAACGGTCGTCCCTTGCTATACTACCGTAGGAAGGCTGCCATCTGTCTGTCATACTTTCCGCCCGACGGATCGGGGAGAGACATGCATCGATTCGACCGAGCCCTGGCCATTCTCCTCCTACTGCGGGGCGGCACGACATTGTCGGCGGCGGAACTGGCCGCGCGCTTCGAGGTCTCCACGCGGACAATCTACCGGGACATCGAAACATTGAGCGCCGTTGGGGTGCCGGTTTTCGCGGAGATGGGGCGCGCCGGGGGCTTCCGACTCCTCGCGGGCTACTTCCTGCCGCCCGTCATGTTCACCACCGGCGAGGCGGTCTCCCTCCTGCTCGGTATGACACTGCTGCGGAGCCTGCGCGCCACGCCCTTCGCCGCCGAGTTGGAGACGGCGGAGCAGAAGTTGCTCGCGGCGGTGCCCGATCATCTGCGGACGGTCCTGATGGAAGCGCGGACGATCATCGGCTTCGAGCAGCCGCCCGACGATCTCTTCCACCCCGAACCGCCCGATCCGCAATCACCCACCGCGCCCGATGCCGCATCCTCCACCGTCGATGAGGGCGCGACGGTGACGATCTTCCTCCAGGCCGTACTGGACCGCCGCACCGTCCTACTCGACTACCGCTCTCCCTATGGCGGCAGGCAGGATCGTTTCATTGTCGCGCCGCTCGGCCTCTTCTGGGATCGGGACCGCTGGTATCTTGCGGGCAGACGGGCCGGCGGGGGTGACTCCGTCCGGCTCTGGCGCGCGGATCGTGTGCGCGCGATTGTGCCGCAAACGTTGGTCGCCGAGCCAGTGCCCAAATTCGATGTGCGCGATTTGCTCGACCGCGCGTGGTTGCGCCGCGCGATGGATCAATGGCGGGCGGAGGGCGCGGTGACGATCCGCATGACCGCGCCGCAGGTGGCCCGCTTGCAGGCGGACTGGTACTACCGCCACGCCCAGTACGAGACCCTGCCAGATGACCGCGTGCTGATGACCTTCGGCGAGTACAACCGAGAGATTGTGCTCGAATTGCTCCGCTGGCTGGGGCCGGGCGCGGAATTGATCGAACCCCGCGCCTGGCGCGCGACACTCAAAGAGGAGTTGACCGCGATGCTCGCGCAATACCCCGATGAACCCGACCGCGTATCCACATCAGTAGAGTGAGAGCGAGAGATGGAGCAGACTTCCCCCCGCCGAATGCTTGACAGCCGTTTACTCTGTGCAATAGAGTAAACGGGCGGAGATAGCATAAAGGAGGACAGGATGACACGGGGCAAGTACTACTCGGTCGCGATGCCGATTGTGAGCATCCTCTATGTCATAGTCGGCCTGATCTTCCATTCGGGCATCGTCTGGACTGTCGGTGCAATGCTCATCGGCGTTGTCGCCATCCTGGGCAACCTCTTCACCCACTCGTGATAGGTACGCTGGATAGATGGGATACGCAATCAGGCACGAGGAGATTCGCTTCAATATGTGAGTAGCAGCCGATCCTTGACGACTTCACCTTCCAGCGTTTCACCACCCAACTGAAAACGCCTGAGCATTGAACGCCCGCAGTTGATCGCGACCTCATGCTCGAATAAGCCGTCAGGGATAGGAATATCACAGAGCGTTCCCCCGGATCGCTTCGTGCCGTCGATACTGAGTGCCACAGAGACGCCGCGCTCTTTGCAGCGGGCAATCGCACGGAGTAAACGCGGGAGACTGAACCCCTGAGCACCATAGATGATCGCCTGGCTGTGGGAATATGGCGGGTCGCAATAGATGACATCTCCCGTCTGCGCCGCCTCCATGATCGGCTCGAAATCGCTGTGAAGAAACTGCGCATATCTCGTGCGCGCATGCCACAGATCAACACGTTTGCGAAACGAGTCTGGTGATACCGGATCATGGATGCCAACCGGCGTACTCATGTAGCCATCGGCTTGTCGGAAGCGCACGACGCCGCCGTAGCACGACCGACTGAGGAAGAGGAGATCGGCGCCGTTCGGTTGCGCATTATAGGATGCTTTGATTTGCTCATACATCGCGACGCGCTCGCCAGACACGAAGAGCGCGTAGCGATCTGCGTACCACGTTGTGAGAAGATCAGGCGTTGCCGAGAGCGTCTGCCAAATCTCGATCAACGGCAGAAGCGTGTCCGACGCGACGGCTTTTCTCGGGGCGAGTGTTGCCAGGACCGCCCCACTTCCGACAAACGGCTCAAAATAGGTGCCGAACGATGTGGGTAAGTAATTGGCGATCTCATATGCGAAACGTTGCTTGTTGCCGATCCATTTGAGCAACTGCGTCTTGAACGGCGCGATCTGAGATACGACGTGCGCATCTGGCCGTGCCTGCTTCTCAAAAAGCGCTAGTTGCATCCGAATCTCCGTACCGTGCAAGAAGGTAGTCGAGATTACCCGCACAATATATCCGATTATGGAATCTGCGGCGACACGCCGTACTCTATCATATATGACCGTACGTACTCTTAGCAAAACCAGCCTCGTTCGCGAGCAGGCGGCGCTCCGTGCATTACTCAAGGAGTTGCGCCATGCGGCGTCTCTTCGGCAACGCGATCTTGCCGAGCGGATCGGTGCGCGACAATCATTCGTCAGCAAGTTCGAGTCGGGAGAGCGGCGGCTCGATGTTGTCGAATTGCGCCATATCTGTGCCGCGCTCGGTGTCTCATTATCGGAGTTCGTGCAGCGCCTCGAAGAAAGAATCGCGGACGGCGACGTATGAAGCCCGATCCTCGTTTTCGGAACCTCGATAAGACGTTCTGGGCAAACGTGCGCACGATCAGCGAATCGGGCGGCTACACGGTGCCCCGTGAGCAGCGTATCAAGGCGCATACCTTCGAAGAGATGCAAGACGCGATGGTGTCAGTTGGCTTACAGACGGCGCATTTGGTGACGAGCGAGGATCAGCCAACCCAACTCGCTCAGATGCTGGCGGCGTATTTGCGCTATCGAGCGGACATCTTGAATACGTCCATCAAATCAAGTTTGATGACTGCGGCGCGGGCAAAAGCCGCCTATGAGGAGATGAAGGCGCGATTCAATCCAAGGCGACCCGTGCCAATGAATAAGCAGAAGAAGGAAAAGCGGGCTCCCGCCTATCTCACGGGCATTGTGAATGGCATCATCGAAGCCCACATCGGTAGTCTTGAATGTCAGTATGATCCGCAAAAGCTGACGAGCTTCACGCGGGATGGCGCTCCACTTCGCACCCTCGGACGGCGCGTGGACGGCTGCTTCT
>JBPCMC010000385.1:0-7392 GCA_051002645.1 Thermomicrobiales bacterium | reverse complement strand
AAAACGGCAAATGGGCGTTGCAGTACGGCTCAGCCGTCGGCTATGCCGGTTTGATCGATCAACTGCGCACCAAGTTGGCGCGAGACAATGGCGTCGTGGCGGAGCGCGAGAATGTCCTGATTACCGCTGGCGCGTCGCAGGCGATTGATCTGGTCTGCAGCGCGATGCTCAACCCCGGCGATGTCGTCCTCTCCGAGGAACCGACGTGGATGGGCGCGGTGCGCATTTTCAAGGCGCACCAGGCGACCTGCGTCGGCATCCCCGTCGATAATGAGGGGATGCGCCTCGACGTGCTAGAGGCCCGCCTCGCCGAATTCAAGGCGCAGGGCATCCAGCCGAAGTTGATCTATGTCATCCCGACCTTCCAGAATCCCACCGGCGTAACGACGCCGCTCCACCGGCGGTTGCGCCTCCTCGAACTGGCGAAGGAATACAATGTCGCCATCATGGAGGACGATGCCTATTTCGACCTCCGCTTTTCCGGCGAGCGCATCCCCATGCTCATCACGCTGGATGACGCCGGGCTGGTCATTTACACAGGAACCTTCTCGAAGATCATGGCAGCGGGGATGCGGCTTGGCTGGGTCGTCGGACCGGCGCAGTTGATCGAGAAGGCGACGAAACTCAAGGCGGATGGCGGCACGAGCCCCTTCGCGTCGAATGTCGCCGCCGAATACGCCGCATCAGGCGAACTGGCGGAACATATTGTCGATCTGGTGGACATCTACCGCCGCCGCCGGGACACGATGGCCGATGCCCTCAAGACGGAGATGCCCGAGGGCGTCGAATGGACAGAGCCGAATGGAGGCTTCTTCATGTGGTTGACGCTCCCGGAGGGATGCGATTCCGTTGCCATGCTGCCGGAGGCGCGCGCGCACGGCGTCGAATTCCTCCCCGGTACCGGCTGCTTCTTCGATGGGAGCGGGCGCGGCAATATCCGGCTCTCGTTCTCCTTCTCCGATGAGGACGCGATTCGTCGCGGTGTAAAGATTCTCGCTGGCATCATCCGGGAGTACATTCCGAACAAATAGGTAACGCGTACAGGGGGAGGAACGACTTCCTCCCTGCATTGCCACCCCAGGAATATAAACATGATGTGTATACACTACGTATAAATGAGGCTGTATTGTGCGTACATTGTGTATAATGATCTGTCACGGATGAAACTGCGGATCGGTGTCGATGTCGGCGGGACGAATACCGATGCTGTCGCACTCGACGGTCGACGCTTGCTCGCTGCGGCGAAGCGGCCAACGACCGCCGATGTTACGGAGGGGATCGTCGCCGCGCTCTCGGCGGTGATCGCGGAGGCGGATGTGCCGCGCGCCGCGATTGGGCGGGTGATGATCGGGACGACCCACTTCACCAATGCCGTGGTGCAACGGCGCGATTTGTTGCGTACCGCCGTCATTCGCCTCGGCGCGCCGGCGACGCTGCTGCTGCAGCCATTCGTGGATTGGCCGGAAGATGTTGCAGCGGCGGTCAGCGGACAGGGAATGATCGTACCAGGCGGATTCGAGTTCGACGGTCGCGAAATCAGCGCCTTCGACGACGCAAGCATTCGGGACGCGGCTGCGGCCCTCGGATCGTCTGGTATTGAGGCGGTGGCGGTTTCGTCGGTTTTCTCGCCGGTCTCGGATGCGCATGAGCGGCGCGTGGCGGCGATGCTGGCGGAGTTGCTGCCCGGTGTCGCAGTCGTCTGTAGCGCGGACATTGGGCGCATCGGGCTGCTCGAACGCGAGAATGCCGCCGCATTGAATGCCGCGCTGACGGGCTTGGCTGCCCGTACGACCGATGCGTTCGTCGCTGCGCTGACCGCGATGGGCCTCAATGCCGAACTCTTCCTGACGCAGAACGACGGCACTTTAATGCGGGCCGCAACCGCGCGCCGCTTTCCGGTGCGGACGTTTGCGTCCGGCCCGACGAACTCGATGCGCGGCGCGGCCTACCTCCCCGATGTCCAGGATGCGATTGTGCTCGACATCGGCGGCACGACGACGGACGCGGGGGCTTTGACGCACGGTTTCCCGCGCGAGGCGGGCGCCACCGTGGCGATAGGCGGCGTCCGCACCAATTTTCGGATGCCCGATCTCGTCTCGATTGCCCTGGGTGGCGGCAGCATCGTTTCCGAGCGCGGCGCGGTGGTCGGCCCGGCGAGCGTCGGTCGGGCGATCCACTCGGAAGCGCGCCTCTTCGGTGGCTCGGTGACGACAGCGACGGATATTGCGGTGGCATTGGGGAGGGCATCGCTCGGCAACGCGCCGCAACTCGATGATGACGTGGCCCGACGCGCGAGCGCGCGGATCGACGCCATGCTCGCGCACCTGGTCGATCGTATGAAGGTGACGGCAGAGCATGTGCCGGTGATCCTCGTCGGTGGCGGCGCGCTGCTCGTCGGCGCTGAGGGCATCGCGGGCGTTACGACCGTGCTGCGACCGCCACATGGTGGGGTCGCGAACGCGATTGGCGCGGCGCTGGCGCAAGTGAGCGGCGAGGTTGACCGCGTCGTCTCGCTCACGAACGGTGACCGTCAGCAGGCAATCGCCGCCGCGACCGTCCAGGCGCGCCAGCAGGCCATTGATGCCGGCGCGGCGTCCGACCGCTTGACGACGGTCGAAGTCGATGAGGTGCCGCTCGCCTACCTGCCGGGCAATGCGGTGCGGCTCCATGTCAAGGTCGTCGGTGATCTGCCATGATGAGGCGGGCGTATGCTGCGGATTGACGAACGCGCGGCGGAGGCAATCGCTATCGGCGCGGGCATCCTCGGCACTGGCGGCGGCGGCAATCCGTACCTCGGGCTGCTGATGACGCGCGAGATGTTGCGACGCGGTGCGCGCATCGCCGTTGTCGATGTCGCCGATGTCCCGGATGACGCCGTTGTCTGCGGCATCGGGTCAATGGGTGCGCCGACGGTTGGCATCGAGAAGTTGCCGCGCGGGGACGAGCCGCTGGCCGCTCTGCGCGCGCTCGAAGCGCACACCGGGCGGCGGGTCACCCATCTGATCGCCGGGGAGATCGGCGGCGCCAACGCGATGCAGCCGCTCATCCAGAGCGCGCTGAGCGGGCTACCGGCGGTGGACGGCGACGGCATGGGCCGGGCATTTCCGGAACTCCAGCATTGCACCTTCTCCATCGGCGGCATCGCCTGCACCCCGGCAGCGATTGCCGATTGCCACCACAACACGACCGTCTTCCCGTGGTTGCGGGACACCGTGACGCTGGAGCGATTCGCGCGGGCGGTGACGGTGCAGATGGGCGCGCGGGCGGGCTATGCCTTCCCGCTGATAAGCGGCGCAGAGATGCGTCGGACGGCGGTGCGCGGGTCGTACACTCTCGCGCACGCGATTGGCGACGCCGTCTTGACGGCGCGCGAGCGACACGCCGACCCGGTCGCGACGATCCTCGGCTGCACCGACGGCACGCTGCTTTTTGCGGGGCGGGTCGCCGATGTCGAGCGGCGGCTCGTGGCGGGCTTTGCACGTGGCACGCTGCGGCTGACGGGCAGTAGCGCGTATGCTGATACGAGCGCCGAGATCGCCTTTCAGAACGAAAACCTCATTGCCTGGGTGGGCGACTGGCGCGAGCGGGTGATTGCCACCGTGCCGGATTTGATCTCATTGGTCGATGAGCAGACGGGCGATCCGGTGACGACGGAGATGGTCCGCTTCGGCCTGCGCGTCGCCGTGCTCGGTATGCCGGCGCCCGCGCAGTTGAGGACCCCCACAGCGCTCGCCGTCGTCGGGCCGGCCGCGTTCGGTTACGATGTTCCCTATCGGGCGCTGCCCGGCACCTATGGCGGGGCGCTTTTGCCCGCGACATAAGCGATTTTACATTTGCTTTACGATTATTTGTGCCGGTTATTACAGCGGTGCCGTAGGCTGGCGATGCACCGATCCGGCGTGCAGAAGGACGACTATGCGTACGATCCGTGGAAAACTGACGCTGGCTTTCCTCCTCATTATCGCCGTCTGCCTCATTCCGACCAGCGCGGCGGCGACCTACGTCATCCGTTACTACCAGCGACAAGACGCATTGGAGCGTCTCGCGTCCTACGGCCAGACGGTGGCGGGGGCGGCGCAGGCGCGCCAATTCTCGCAGTTAGCCCCGGCGGAAATCGTCAATCTCTTCGATCAGCAGAAGACCTTGAATGCCCTCGTCGTCATCACCGACGCGCGCGGCGTGGTGCAGGCGGACAGCACCAATAAATATGTAGGCACAATGTGGCCGGTGCCACAGGCGCGCACGGACAGTCGCGGCGCGCCGCTACGCCCGGATTTCAATGGCAAGATCACCGCGCCCGACGGTGCGGTCCTCGCCGCCGCCGAGTACCGCATCGAGCGGCGCTTTCGGCCACCGGGCACGCCACAGGTCGGTGGAGCGGCGTCGCCGGACCCGACGCCGACGACATCGTACGTGATCGTCGCCGTGCCGTGGGGCGAGATCGGCAATGCATGGGCGGTGATCGGCTCGCGCCTGAAGTGGATCGTCATTGTCGCGCTCCTCGTTTCCGTGCTGATTGCCTTCGTGCTCTCGCGCTCCCTGACATCGCGGTTGCGCACCCTGACGCACGGCGCGAACGCGATGGCGAGCGGGGATTACGACCGCGCGATGCGGCTGGCAAATGTGCGCGCATCCAATGACGAGATTGGCGAGCTCGCCAATGCCTTCCAGGTGATGGCGACCAATGTATCGCGGGTCCAGCAAGCGCAGCGCGATCTTATCGCCAACGTGTCGCATGAGTTGAAGACACCGCTCACGTCGATTCAGGGCTTCTCGCAGGCGATGATCGATGGCACCGTCACCGACGACCGCGAGTATCAGGAGTTGGCGCAGATCATCGAGCAGGAATCGCAGCGGATGCGGCGGCTGGTTGAGCAAATGCTCGAACTCTCCCGCCTCGAATCCGGCACGGTGCATCTGGAACTCGCGCCGTTGCAGGTCGATGAACTGGTCGCCAATATCGGCAAGCGATACGCGCGTCTGGCGGAGACAAAGGGCGTAACGGTGCGATGGGCGGCGCCGGGCGACCTCATCCTGACGGCCGATGCCGGGCGGCTCGAACAGGTGCTTGTCAACCTCATCGACAATGCCCTACAGTACACGGACACTGGCGGTCAGGTAACACTCCTCGCGCAACCGGCGCGGCCCAATGGAGTGGAGTTCGTGATACACGATACGGGCTGCGGGATCCCAGCGGATGACGTTCCTCGCTTGTTCGAGCGGTTCTATCAGGTGGAGCGCTCGCGCACGGGGCAGGGGAAGCATGTCGGACTGGGGCTGGCGATCGTCCGGGAGATCGTCGACGCGCACCAGGGGCGGATCGCGGTCGAGAGCGATCTGGGTGCGGGGACGACGATTACGGTCACGATTCCCAATCCGGTGCGGACCGCAGCGCGCGCCGATGTGACACGGCAAATCGATGCGTATGGGGTCGGGTCTCATGCTTCGGCAGCGAGCTAGGGTGGGGCGGGGAGAAGGGGTGGGAATGCGCGGACGGCGGTCCTGTTTTCGTCGGTTGCCGGGTGTCTTCCCGGTGATTGTGCTCGCGGGCCTCATAACGGCGTGTGGCGTGCCGAGCGTGCCGTTTCAATCGTCGGGGCCATCGTCGCCGGGGCAGACGGCGAAGGTGACGCGGGGGACGATTCAGACGACGATCGGCGCCAGCGGCGCTGTCGCCCCCGTACAGGAAGTCACCCTCTCATTCCCGAGCGGCGAGACGATCAAGTCGATCAACGTCGCGGTCGGTCAGCGTGTCAAGGCGGGCGACGTCCTCGGCACCGTCGATGGCACCGATCTTCAACTCGCCCTGCAGCAAGCGCAGTCCAACGTCGCGTCCGCCCAGGCGAAGTACGACGCGACAGCGGCGGGAGCCTTGCCGAAGGATATCGAAGTCGCGCGCTCGAACGTTGACGCGGCGCGCGCCAAGTATCAGGCGACCGCCACGATCAGCCAGAAGGATATCGACATCGCGCAGGCGAACCTCGATGCGGCGACAGCCAAGTACAACGCGACGGTGACGATCAGCCCCAAGGACATCGCCGTGGCGCGCGCCAATCTCGATTCCGCCATCGCTGGTTACAACGCGGTGATTGCCGGCACGACGACCCCACAGGACATCGCCAATGCAGAGGCGGCAGTCCGCTCCGCGCAGGCGAAGCTGGACACGCTGAACGCCGGGGCGCTCAAGTCGGATGTGATCTCGGCGCAGAGTAAGGTCCAGCAGGCGCAGCAGAACCTCGATAAGGTGAAGGCCGACAGCGCGAACACGAAGCAGCAAGCGGACATTTCGTGGCAGAAGTCGGCGGATGCCACCAAGGCGGCGCAGCGCGCCTTCGACATCGCCAACGCCACCTATCAGCAGGCTAAGAGCATCAACAAGGACCCCGCCGCTTCCGGGGGCGGATCGACGACGGGCGGCGCGGCCGTCGCGGTGCCGACGATCACACCGTTGAAACTGGCAACCTACAAGCAGGCGGCGGACAGCGCCTTGTTGACGGAGCAGCAGGCGGAGAAGACGCAGGAGGCGGCCCGGCTGACCTACGAGAACAGCAAGAATGCCGAGATCAACAATGTCGCCACGGCGCAGCAGCAACTGAACGATTCCCAGGCGGCGCTCTCGAAACTGATCGCCGGGCCGACCAAAGAGGATGTGACGCAGGCGCAGGCGGCGGTCGATCAGGCGAAGGCGAGCCTCGACAAGCTGAAACGGGGTCCGACCGATAGCGATGTGGCGAAGGCACAGGCGAGCGTGGACTCGGCTCGGGCGACCCTCAATGATCTGCTCGCCGGGCCGAAGGCGACGGACATTGCGGCGGCGCAAGCGAGCGTGGACACGGCGCGGGCGACCCTCAACGATCTGCTGGCGGGGCCGAAGGCGACCGACCTGGCGCAGTCCCAGGCGAGCGTGGATGCGGCGACAGCGACCCTCAGGGACCTTCAAGCCGGCGCGAAGCCGACAGACCTTGAGACGGTTTTGGCGGCGCTCGATCAGGCGAAGGCGGCGCGTGATGCCGCGCAACTGAAGGTGAACCCGGGGACGCTGATCGCGCCCTTCGCGGGGCTGCTGACGCAGGTGAACGGTGTGATCGGCCAGTCAACCGGAGGCGGGGGCGCAAGTAGCAGTTCCACGACTACGACGACCAGTTCGGTGAACTTCGATCTGGTGGACGACTCGGAGTTGCACATCGATGTCAACGTTTCGGAGAGCGACGCCGCCAATGTCCAGGTGGGGCAGGCGGCGACGATCACCCTCGACTCGGTGCCGGGGGCGCCGCTGCAAGGGACGGTGCAGCGGATCAACCCGGTCGCGGTGACGACCTCGAACGTGACGGCCTTCCCGGTGCGCGTCATCATCAGCCCGACGCAGGCGGCGGTGCGACCGGGGGCGAACGC
>JBPCMC010000384.1:0-3818 GCA_051002645.1 Thermomicrobiales bacterium | reverse complement strand
TCGCCGGGATCGAGTCCATCAGCCCCTGCGTGTATGGGTGCAAGGGATTCTTCAAGATGGGTCGCACATCCCCGACCTCGACGACCTTCCCCGCGTACATGATGCCGATGCGGTCAACCAGTTGCGCGTGAACGGGGAGATCGTGGCTGACGACGAGGATCGCCACGCCGAGATCGCGCCGGAGGAGCAGGAGCGTATCGAGGATCACGCGCTGCACATTGACATCGAGGGCGGTCGTGGGCTCGTCCGCGATGATTAGCTCGGGGTCCATCGCGATGGCGGCGGCGATGATCGCGCGCTGCTTCATGCCGCCGGAGAGTTCGTGCGGGTAGAGACGGGACACGCGCCTCTCCAGCCCCACCTTTTCCAGCAGTTCCGGCACTTTCGCGCGGGCCGCCTCGCCGTGGACGCCGTGGGCGGTCATCCCGTCGATGATCTGGTCGCCGATCCGCATCACGGGATTGAGCGAGTTCATCGAGCCTTGCGGCACATACGAGATGTGCTCCCAACGGAACCGCCGCAGCCGCGCCGGGGAGAGCGCCATCAGGTCCACCGGCGGCGTCTGGTCGTCGGGGGAGAAGTAGACATGACCACGGGCGATGCGGTTCGGGAAGCGGATGATCTGCAAGACCGCCTCGACCAGCGTCGTCTTGCCGCACCCCGACTCCCCGGCGAGCCCGAAGATTTCGCCAGGGTGGATCGTCAGGTTCGCGCCGTCCACGACCCGCGCGATCCCCTTCGAGGTGCGGAAGTGTATCTGCAAATCCTCGATCTCAAGCAGGGGCGCCCGTACCTGTTGCGTGGCAACCGTGTCGGGCTGCGTCGCCGTCTTCATCGCTCTCTATCCCTCCGCCGCGCGCAGACGCGGATTATAATACTCCTCCATGCCCTGATTGATGAGGACGACGCCGAAGAAGAGCAGGATGAGCAGGACGATCGGCGCGACGAAGACGGTCCACTTGCCGAGGCTGAGGACGCCCCACTGCTGCGCGAAGTTGATGAGCAGGCCCAGATCCATGCTGTCGCCGGGGCCGAGGCCGATCAGTTCCAGCCCGACGAGGGCGAAGGCCGCGCCGAGGGCGGAGGTGGCGAAGCCGATGCCGATGTACGGCAGCATGTTCGGCAGGATATCCTGCGCGATGATCTCCCAGTCGCGCATGTTCGTCATCTTGGAAAGTTCGATGTACGGCCGCTCGCGCAGGCTGAGCACCTGCGAGCGGATCACCCGTGCCGCGTAGGGCCAGCTGAAAATCGCCAGAATGATGGCGATCTGGATGAACGTCACCTTGCGGACGTACGCCGCGAGGATGATGATGAGCGGCAATGTCGGGATGACGAGGAACATGTCCGTCACCGTCCGCAGGGTCGTGTCCACCTTGCCGCCCTTGTACCCCGCGACGAACCCGACCACCACCCCGACGATTGTCGAGATGACGCCCGCCACCGCCGCGACGGTGAGCGAGTTCGGCAAGCCGACGAGGACGAGGCCGAGCACGTCCCGCCCGAAGCGGTCCGTCCCCAGCGGGTGCGCGTGGCTCGGGCTCTCGAAGATGCCGAATGCCCCGGTCTGCAAGGGATCCGTGCCGCCGATGGTCAGGTGAATGAGCGGCGCGTGCAGGAGCGCGGTGAGCACGAGCGAGACGGTGATGATCAGCCCCGTGCGGAACTTGCCGCTACTTCTCCACAGGCGCGCGATCGCCATGACAACCCCCTTAGCGAATGTACTTGACGCGCGGATCGAAGAGCGGCAAACAGAGATCGATGATCAGGTTCAGGGTCAGCACGAGGAAGATGAGCAGGAGGATGATTCCCTGCGCCGTGTTCACGTCCTTGACGAGGATCGCGTCCACGAGTAGGTTGCCGATGCCGGGGTAGCGGAAGAGACGCTCCACCAGCACGTTCCCGTTGATGACCGCCCCGAGCGTGATGCCGAGCGCCGTGATCTGCGGCAGCCACGCATTCCGCAGCACGTAGCGATTGAGGATGCGGCCCGCCGACAGCCCCTTCGCGCCCGCGAAGGTCAGGTAATCCTCGCCGAGGATGCTGATGACGAGCGTGCGCGTCGTAATCAGCCAGTTGCACGCGCCGACGAGCGCGGTCGCGACGACGGGGATGATCGCGTGCTTGACGACGCTGGCGATGAATGGCCCGTTCAGGCCGATATTCAGGCTCGCGTCGTACGCGCTGTTCGGTGGGAAGAGCGGGTGGCGGTAGGCGAAGAAAAAGAGCAGAAAGAGGGCGACGAAGTACGCGGGGACATGCGAGAGGAGGAGGGCGACATTGGTGATGATGTTGGAGAGGCGCGACTGCCGCGCCCACCCGACGAAGGTGCCGCCGAGCACGCCGACGAGCCACGCGAGAATCGTCGCGCTACCGAGCAGGCCGAGCGTCCACGGCAGGGCGCGGAAGATCAGCGTGGCGGCGGGGACCGGGTAGCTGATAATCGACGGCCCGAAATCGCGGTGGAGGAAAATCCGGTCCAGATAGTGCGTATACTGCGTCCAGAGGTTGCCGTCCAGCCCGAAGACCTTGCGGTAATAGTCCGTGATCGCCTGCGAGCCACCCTGCGCGCCGTACTGTCCCTGCTGCTCCAACTGGGCAACGATCGCGCCGATGGGATCGCCGGGGATGAGCCGGAAGAAGAAGAACGAAGCGGAGAATGCCCCCCAGAGCGTGACGAGATACAGCCCGAAGCGCCGGGCGACATAGAGCAGGGTCGGGGGAAACCGCGTGCGCCCCACCCGCTGCGGGCGCGCGTCAATGGTGGCCGTCTCGACAACATCGACGGGAACCTGAATCGCCATCCGCCACCCCTCGTCCGAAGCGGCGGATCGGCAATGTCCCGATCCGCCGCATATCGTCTGCCGTCTATTTCCCGGTAGGCTGCAGATTGCCGATCACAAAGAGGAAGTTCTGCCACCACTGCGCCGGGACGTTGTAGAGGTTGTCCGGCGTGGGCCAGCCCGTCCAATACGTCGTGTTGTAGACGAGTGGGTAGACCGTCTGGATGCTCGGTGTGGCGGGTTGGTTCTTCATGAAGGCCGCCAGGCCCTGATCGAAGACCGGCTTGTTGTTCGGGTCGTCGGGGCTGAGGCCGTCCAGCTTCGTCGCGATGGCGTTCAGGTCGGGGAGTTTGGAGCGCGTATGCTGGCCTTGTGTGGCGCGCTCGCCGATCGGCTTGTAATAGCGATCCTCATAGAATGAGTAGAGTTGGTTGGGATCGAGCCCGGTGTCCGCGCTCATCCACTCCGATCGCATATCCCACTGTCCAAGCTGATCTGCGTCTGAATAGGCGGTGCCGACGATGCTCTTGACGTCCACGGTGATGCCGGCCTTCTTGGCGTTGGTTGCGAGCGACTGCGCGATTTGATACTCGGGCAGGCCAACCGCGACGGGTGCGATGATCGTCAGGTTCAAGGGCTTGCCATTCAGTTGGCGGGTGTCGCCCTGCTTGGTCGCCCCGAGGCCGTCGAGCAGTTGCTCCGCCTTTTTCTGGTCGTAGGTGAGGTCGTACTGCTTCTGGATATCCGCGTTCTCCCAGCGATCATTGGACTTGTACTTCGCCCATGGGTACTTCGCCGCCTTCGACGATGGCTGCCAGATCGTTTTGGCGATCTGATCGCGATCGAGCAGGTAGGACATCGCCTGCCGCCCCTCGGCTGTCTGGAAGAGGCCACTCGGCGATTCCTGGTTGAAGTAGATGGCGCGCGGCCACGGATCGAGGAACTGCACCTGGATCATATTCTTGTAGCCGCCGGTGCGGACCGATTCCTGCAGCGGGAAGTCGAAGACATAGCCCGAGCCGCCGAGGACCGCGT
>JBPCMC010000383.1:0-14683 GCA_051002645.1 Thermomicrobiales bacterium | reverse complement strand
GCCGCTCGTGGGGGACGCGTTGCGCGTCAGCGAGAGTCTGCAACTGCCAGGCCACCCCGCCGTCTACGCGGCCGGCGATTGCGTCTGGATGGAGAGCGACACCGGTACACGCCATCCCGCGACCGCCAGCCTCGCGCAGCACCACGGGCGCTTCCTCGCCCGCGCGCTCGCCGCCGATCTCGCGGGGCTTCCCCTGCCCGTTTTCCGCGCCGCGCCGCGCGGCCAGATCATCAAACTGGGCGACGGCAACGCCATCGCGCAACTCGGCAGCGGGCCGCACGCGCCCTATTTCACCGGGCGCGCCGCGCACGCCCTCCGCAGCGGTTTCGACCTCATCGAAGTGCCGGGCCTCGCGCAGAAGCAGGGCGCGCTCCGCGACTTCCTGCGGCGTTAGATGGCACAGCGATGAGCGGGCTGATCCGCACGCCCCGACTGCGCAGCCGCGTCCGCGGAGAGGAGACCCGCCACGCCTCATGGCTGGAGCTCTTCCTCGACCTCATCTTCGTTGTCGCGGTGACGCAGTTGGCGCGGCGGCTCACCCACGGCCTCACCCCCACCGCCCTGCTCACCTTCGTCGCGCTCTTCCTGCCCGTCTGGTGGTCCTGGATCGGCACGACCTTCTTCGCGTCCCGCTTCGTTGTCGTCGACGATCTCATCTATCGCTGCCTCGCGGTGATCGAGATGTGCGGCGTCGCCACGCTCGCGCTCGATGTGTGGGACGGCTTCGGCACGACTGCGCGCGGCTTCGCCCTCGCCTACGCGGTCGTCCGGGTCGTCCTCGTCATCCAGTACCTGCGTGCGGGGCGGGCCATCCCCGAGGTGCGCCCGCTCGCCGACCGCTTTGGGCGCGGCTTCGCCCTCGCGGCGGCGATCTGGGCGGTCGCCGCCTTCATGCCAACGACGGCGCGCATCGTCCTCTGCGGCATCGGCCTCGCGGTGGACATCGGCACGCCACTTTTCGCCGGGCGCCTCCACACCGACACCGCGCCGGACGACTCGCACCTGCCGGAGCGGTTCGGGCAGTTCACGCTGATCGTGCTCGGGGAAGGCGTCGCTGCCGTCGTGCTGGACATCGGCCAGCGGGCGTTCACACTCGTCGAGACGGTCAGCGCGGTGTGCGCGCTCGTCATCGCGTTCAGCCTGGCATGGCTCTATTTCGAGAATCTCGACGGATCGGCGATCCACGCCGCGCGACGGGAAGGCCGCATCGCCCACTATCAGATATGGCTCTATAGCCATTTCCCGCTCGTCGTCGCGCTCACCGCGCTCGGCCCCGGCGCGCAGTACATCGTCACCATCCCAGCGGGCGCCATCCTCTCCACCGGCGCCCGCTGGCTCACCTGCACCGCGCTCGCCCTCTGCCTCGTCACCATCGGCATCCAGCACTGGACGAGCGCGCCGCCCGCCGAGCGTGCCATTGAGCGCGCCCGAGCGCGCCTGCGCATCCTTGCCGGCGTCCTCGTCCTCCTCTTCGCGCTTCTCGGGGGGCGTCTTTCTCCCGTGCTTATGATTGGCTTTCTTGCTACCATCTGCGCGGCGCAGATCGTGATCGATGTGCGCAATGATGGCGAGATCGCCGCACAGGGCGAAACCGATACCGCCCATGAAGGAGTGTGACCGAATGACCAGCGCGACAACCTACGACGGCATCGTGATCGGCGCGGGGCAGGCGGGCGGGCCGCTGGCGACGACCCTCGCCCGCGCCGGCTGGAAGATGGCGCTCATCGAGCGCGAGCATATCGGCGGGACGTGCGTCAACGAGGGGTGTACGCCGACCAAGACGATGGTCGCCAGCGCCCGCGTCGCGTACCTGGCGCGCCGCGCGGCGGATTACGGCGTCAACACCGGCCCCGTCACGGTGGATATGGCAGTCGTGCGGCGGCGCAAGCGCGACATCGTCGGTGAGTTCCGCTCCGGCAGCGAGAAGGGCGTCGCGGAGACCGAAGGGCTCGACTATTTGATGGGCGAGGCGCGCTTCACCGGGCCGAAGACGATCACCGTCCGGCTGCACGACGGCGGCGAGCGCACCATCACGGCGGAACGTATCTTCATCAACAGCGGCCAGCGACCGACCATCCCGGAGATCGAGGGCCTGGCCGGTCTCCCCTATCTCACCTCGACCAGCATCATGGAGCTGGGCGCGGTGCCGGAGCATCTGCTCGTGCTCGGCGGCGGCTTTATCGGGCTGGAGTTCGCGCAGATGTTCCGCCGCTACGGGAGCGCGGTGACGATCATCCAGCGCGGCAACCAACTCGCGCCGAAGGAGGACGAGGATGTCGCAGCAGAAATCCTCAAAATCTTTCGCGAGGACGGTATTATGGTGCTGCTGGAAACGCAGACGGTGCGTGTTGCTCAGACGAACGATGATGGCGTCTCCCTCACCGTGCGGGGACCGGAAGGCGAGCGGACGCTCACCGGCTCGCACCTGCTCGTCTCGGTCGGCCGCACACCGAATACGGACGCCCTCGACCCCGCCGCCGCCGGGATTCGCGTCGACAAGCGCGGCTACATCCCCGTCGATGAGCGGCTGGAAACGAACATCCCCGGCATCTACGCCCTCGGCGACATCACGGGCGGCCCCGCCTTCACGCACATCTCCTACAACGACTTCATCATCCTGCGCACGAACCTGCTGCACGGCGGTAGCGAGACAACCATCGGCCGCATGGTGCCGAACACTGTCTTTATCGACCCGCAATTGGGCCGCGTCGGCCTGAGCGAGCGGGAGGCACGCGAGCAGGGCAAGAAGTTCCGCGTCGCGAGATTGCCGATGACGAGCGTCGCGCGGGCGATCGAGATAGACGAGACGCGCGGTTTTATGAAGGCGATCGTCGATGCCGAGAGCGATCAAATTCTCGGCTGCGCCATCCTCGGCGTCGAGGGCGGCGAGGTGATGGCCGTCGTGCAGATGGCAATGATGGGCAAGGTGCCCTATCCCATCCTCAAAAACGGCGTCTTCGCCCACCCGACCCTCGCGGAATCGCTCAACAACCTCTTCTCGACGCTGGAAGAGTAGCCAGCGAGTAGTCAGTAGTCAGTAGCCGGTAGCCAGTGAGACGGAGGTGCGATGCCTGCCGGTGCGCTTGACGATGTGGACCGGAAACGCCACAATGCTGCCCGCCAGCCGGCCGCTGTTTCCGCTAACTACCGGCTACTGGCTACTCCGCGTGGGGGTGGGTGGGCGCCGGTGCGTCCCGCGGGCTTCAACCCCGTTGTGCGGCGCTGAGAGGCGGCGCAGGTCGGTTCGACTCCGATGCACCCTCGCCATAGATCAAACTGAATATCAGCGATGGCGAGCGTCGCCGCATTATCTTCCTCAGATTTTTGATTGGGATTGGGTGGGCATGAAAAAAGACGGATCGGCGACGCTCTTCAGCGCCGGATGTGTGGCAGGTGGGTGCGGCTTCCTGTTATCCGTTCGACCGTCACCTCGGACCGTCCCCGATCTCGTCTGCGCCCAGTATTGCCTCTCACGCTGAATCCTATCTGAGCGCATCCTGAAAGTTTCCTGAAGATTTCTCGGGGATTAACCACAGAGACACAGAGAGCACAAAGAGATACGGAGAAAGAGAAGAGGAGAAACAACAATCTTCTCCCCCTCCGTTTTCCCGTCTCTGTGCTCTCTGTGTCTCTGTGGTTCAATTCCCCCCTACCGCTGGGCGAGCGGGTAATTGCCGAAGCGTGCCTGACGGAAGCGCCAGCGGGGGAACATCGCGCGCATCAGCGTCTGCACAAAGAGGTAGGTGACGAGCCAAATCACGCCGTACTCCAGCCAGAAATGGCCGAAATCCACGATCCCCTTCCTGATGAAGGGCAGGCCGACGAAGCGGATGAGGAGGAAGACGGCGATGCCCTCCGCCACGCCCGCGATGAAGGTGTAGCTATTCGGCCAGTCGAACTCGAAGTGGCGATGCAGGATGACCTGATAGAGCATGTCCCAGAAGAACCCGAAGAGGATGATGTACCCGAGCACAAAGAGCGGAATCCAGCGATCCCGATGCCCGTACGGGATCGACGAATTGTACCGCCAGACGAAGGCGAGCGCGATCAATCCGCCAATCAGGCCGAGCAGGAAGAGACGCGTCTGCCAGCGGCCAATGAGATTTGGTGTCACGGCGCAACCCCCCGGACCCACTTGGTCCATTGATGAAACGAGCGCAACGGCCCCATGCGGCGCAGCCCCGGTGCATGTTCCTTGACGAGATGCTCGACCGACAGCTGGGCCGCCGCCTGAAGACCGAGAAAGGTGTCGATGCCCGCGAGCGGCCCGCCGAGCGTCATCGAGCCCGCCGCGAAGAAGCGGCCATTGCCGTTGCGCATGCCGAAGACTTCCATGTCGTTGGTGACACCGAGCCGGCCGAGTTTGTTCACCTCGAGGTGATAGTGGTCGACCATATCCTGCAGGAGCGGGTTCCGGTTCACCTTCGCGTCCAGCCCGGTCGCGTCGACGATATAGTCCGCCGCGAGTTGCGTCTCACCGCCGACCAATCCCTTCGCCCTGATCCGCGTCACGATGCCGCCACCCGGCGCGCGATCGACGCCGATCACGTCGCCGAACTCGACCTTATACCAGCCCTCTTTCAACCCCTCGTCGATGATGCGAATCCAGTCCTTGCGCTGCGCGGTGGTCGTCCCGCCCCAGTCCGTGTAGAGGCTGAGGCGCGTTTCCGGGTCCGCCTTCTCGAGTATCTGCCGCTGGACGCCGCCCCAGGTGCCCTTCGGCCAGTTGAAGGCTTGAATCTCCACATGATGGATCGCCTTCCGCTGCGTGTGGCGGAATTTATGCCCCTCGGTGATCGGCGTGCGGAGGAGATGCAGGATGGCGATCTTCTTATTCTTCCGCCGCGCCTCGTAGATGCGCTGGATCAACCGGGACGCGACGATGCCACGCCCGCGCAGCAGAACCACACCGCCGTCGCGCTCCAGTTTCTCGTAAATGTGATCGTGGAACTCGTAGCCGTTGACGACGTGCTCAAAATCGCCCGTGCGCTCGCGGTACTCCTGCAAGTCCGGCAGGAATTGCAACGCCGGGTAGCCGGTCGCCAGGTGTACGTAGTTGGCGAGAAGAATGGCGTGCGCCTGCTGGTTGCGGTCATCGCTCTGGGAGTAGGCAATGGCGTACCGCCCGTCGTCCGTCTTGCGGATGGCGCGGATGCGGCCGAAGCGCCAGATATTCTGCCAGCCGATCCGTTTCGCCTCGCGGTCGGCGGCGCGGAAGACATCGCCGATGATCGGCGTGTAGGTCTGCGCGTGGATCGGCTCGCCGAAGACCTGCCAGAGAATATTAATGGCGTGACCGATATGGCCGGAGAAGACCGATCGCCATGCCTCGGCCGCCGCGTATCCCGGCGTACCCCAGAGGTTATCCGGTCGCGAGTCCGTGTTCGAGCGGATGCGCTCGTGCAGGGGGATCTGCGAGTTCCGGGCCAGGCGTTGGTAGCGCCCGTACGGCTCGGGATAAATGCCCAGGCAGATGATCTGGCTCGGGTCAACGCCGTAGACGAGCAGATTTTCGGTGAAGATGAAGTTCCCCCACCCGCCGCCAAGGCCGGCGTAGAGGGTCGAGTAGACCGGCAGGCCGGTCTGCCCGAGCGCCGCGACCGGCACATACTCCTGATCGAAGATCGGCGGGGGGAAGGTTCGTGCCGCCGGGCGTTGCACCGGCCCGCCAAGCACCGTCTGGTCGTCTCGCGCGGTCACCGGGGGCAGGACGGTCTGGCTGCCCAGTGACGCGCACGGTAGCCGCGTCGCGCCGGGGAGCAGGGTGGCCGCGCCCATGCCGCCATGTGCCGCCGAGGGTTCGAGCATCGTCTCATTGTCCAGTGGGATGGCGGCGTCCATCGGCGCCCGCCCTGCGGTGACGGCAGTCGGCGCGGCAGGCAACGAGACGGCGAACGTCGTGCCACCGACCCGCACCTGGTCGCCGTCCCGCAGCACCATGCGCTGCTGCCGCGCGCCGTTGACGAAGGTGCCGTTGCTGCTCGTGTCCGTGACGACGACCGCGCCATTCTCGGCGTTCACCGTCGCGTGCGCGCGCGAGACCTGCGTATCGTCGAGCACGAGGTCGCTGGTCGAGCCGCGCCCGATGACGAGCGGGAGCGGGAACGTCCGCCGCTCCTGCTGGCCCGTCGTCGCGCCCGCCCATGTCAGGGTGACATCCGGCGTGGGCGGGGCCTGCTCTCGCACCGAGAGCGTGAACGGGCCGATCTGCACGCTCTCCCCACCCGCGAGCACGACCCGCTGCTGCCGCGCGCCGTTGACGAACGTGCCGTTGCTGCTGCTATCCGTCAGCACCAGTTGGCCGTTCTCCCGCGCGATCGTCGCGTGGCGGCGAGAGATCATTTCACTGACCAGGACGACGGTATTCTCCGCAGCCCGGCCAATCGTCGCGGGCAGTGTCACCATCTCCTCGAATGGTTCCCCGGTGGTCGGGTCGGCCCACGCCAGGGAGACGGCGCTACTCTGCATCTGCACCCGATTTCCTCCTCCATTTCCAGTATCGCCTTGCGCCTGCTATCCGGGTAGGACCGTTTCCGCGTTGACGAGCGCCGTGCCGCACCAGGGGCAATCCTGCAATGAGCCGTCTACCTCGCGGTGGCAGTTCGTACAGACGACCAACCGGCCCGTCTTCAACTGATTGACGCCGAACGGCTGCGGCGTCGGTCCCTGCACCGAGGTGACAACGACCGTCACGTCACCGAGCTTAATCACGTCGCCGGGGCTGAGGTATCGCTCGCCGCTGAGGGCGCGCTGATTGACCGTGATCGGGTTGCGCCCGGCCGTGATGTCCGTCATCACGAACCGTCCCCCCTTCTCCACGATCCGCGCGTGCTGGCGGGAGACATGCGGCGACGGGATCATGATTGCCGCCGGCGCCTCGCGGCCAATCACGACGGGGTCGCCACCGAGCACGGTCTCCTCGTGTGCGTGACCGTCGTGCTCCCAGCGCATCCTCATCACCGGGCCGCCCTCCGGCGCTCCAACTCCATGCACGGCGGCAACGTGCAGCGTCACATCGCCGAGGGCGATCGTGTCGCCCTCCTTGATCGCTGTCTCCGCCACGATCGCGCGCCCATTGACGGCGACCGGGTTGCGCCCGTTCGTCAGGTCCGCGATTGCGAAGCCGTCGGCGCGCCGCCGAATCTGCGCGTGCTTGCGCGAGACCGCCTGATTCGGCGATTCGATCGGCACGGTGCAGCCCGCCTCGCGCCCCAGTGTCGCGGGCGCGTCGCCCGTCACCCGCCCCTCGCGCGCCGCCCCGCCGATCTGCCACTGCAACACCAATTCCGCCATCGCCTGCCCCTCCACGAAGTGCTGAGGACTGAGGACTAAGGATAAGAGCCGTGCAATATTCTTCCTCTCCCCTCTCCATCGCCGTACAAACCTCTCATTGCTGTGACTCCTCTGCGATGGAGAGCGAGTGCCCTCTGGGCAGTGGGGGGGTGAGGTTATGGAACGGGCTCTACGTTGATTTTCCTGCGATGACGTACGCATCCCCATAGCGCGTGCGGCACGTATGTCATTACGCGAAAGATACCGATGATTGTGCCTGTCTACGATATTCTATCCAAAAAGACGAACGACGCAAGATGGCGCCGGGTTCCGCGTGTAGCCTTTCATTCCGTGGCGATTGCGCGTGCAGTTCCCATACACCGCAAGCAAATTAGTGGATCGAGCGACTGCCGCGCACTGATCGAAAGTGCAGATTGGCGGCACAAAACCGCTGACCTTTCGATCCGTTGACACGGCGCCAGCCGTTCCGTATTCTCAATCGAGAGTTGCGAAGGCATTTCACGGGACAATAGATACTCGCACGCCGCCCATCCTCGGCTCCACGGCGGCTGCTCAGCACTCAGCACTTCGGATCGGGGAGGGGCAGGCAGATGGACCCGGATGAGATACTGCTTCATCTGATCATCGACCTCGTGATCATCATCGCCGCCGCCCGCTCCCTCGGCTGGCTGGCGCGGCGGATCAATCAACCGGCGGTCGTCGGCGAGGTGCTCGCGGGCATCATCCTCGGGCCGACGGTGATCGGGCGCATCTGGCCCTCCGTGCCGGGCCGCCTCTTCCCCAGCGACGTGCCGCTCAAATCCTTCGCGGACATCGGCCTCGTCTTCTTCATGTTCCTCGTCGGCCTGGAGTTGAACCCCGAACTGATGCGCAAAGAGGGCGGGCGAGCGCTGCAAATCTCCGTCAGCGGCATCTTCGCGCCCTTCATCCTCGGCATCCTGCTCGCGACGCAGATGGTCGGGGTGAACAGTGGCGGCAAGTTCGCCGATCCGACGAAGGGCCACCCGCCCACGCTCACCTTCGCCCTCTTCATCGGCTCGGCAATGTGCATCACCGCCTTCCCGGTGCTCGCCCGGATGCTCGTCGAGACCGGGCTCTATAAGCGGCCCGTCGGCACCGCCGCCCTCTGCGCCGCCGCCGTGGACGATGCCATCGCCTGGATTCTGCTGGCGAGCGTCGTCGGCCTGACGCGCAACGGCTCGGCGAGCGCGGCGATCCCCGTTTTCATCCTGGCGGCGCTTTTCGTCGCCTTCATGTTCGTCGTCGGTACACGGCTCTTGAACCTGCTCGCGAAGCGCTACGACGCCATCGGCCACCTGACCGTCGATATGGTGGCGATCATCCTCGCCGGTGTCCTGCTCTGCGCCTTCACGACGCAGCGGATCGGCATCCACTCGATCTTCGGCGCCTTCCTCTTCGGCGCGATCATGCCGAAGCGCTCTGGCATGACGCGCGAGCTGACCGACAAGGTGGAGGATTTCACGGTCATCGTCCTGCTACCGATCTTCTTCGCCGTCACCGGCCTGCGCACCAATCTCTTCGCGCTCAATAGCCCGGCGCTGCTTGGCTGGCTGGTGTTGATCGTGCTCGTCGCGACGATCGGCAAGTTCGCTGGCTGCGGCCTCGCTGCCCGCGCCACCGGCTCCTCGAAGCACGACTCGCTGATCATTGGCGCGCTGATGAACACGCGCGGCCTGACCGAACTGGTCATCCTCACCATCGGCCTCAGCCTGAACGTCCTCTCCGACCGCACCTTCGCGATGATGGTGATTATGGCGCTCGCTACAACCGTGATGGCCGCGCCGATCGTCAACCGCCTCACCTCGCGCGATGATCAGATCCGCGACCTCGTCGGCGAAGCGCCCGACCCGGCGACTATCCCGGCGGCGCGCGTGCTCGTGGCGATCGGTAATCCCCTCAATGCGCCCTCGCTCGTCGATGCGGCGATCCGACTGACCGGCGGCAAGCGACCCGCCGAGCTGCTCCTCGTCCGGCTGATCCCGACGCCGCGCGCCCCGGAGTTCCGCACCGGCCTGCTGGAAGCGGAGAGTCAGGTCGAGGCGGCGGTCCAGTCGATGCGCCCGCTCGTCGAGCAGGCCGCCAAATCGGGCGTCGTCGCCCGGCCGATTTCCTTCCTCTCGGACGACGTCAGCCCGGACCTCGCCCGCGTCGCGCGGGATCAGCATTGCGACACGATGCTGCTCGGCTGGCACCGCGCCTCACTGCCGAAGCACGTCATCCAGGCGCTCGTCCATCGCGTCTTCACGCTCGCCGCCTGCGATGTCGCCGTCTTCGTCGATCCCATCGGCGTCGGCATCAAACCGGAGGCGGAGCGGCCCGTGGTCGTCGTATTGGAATCGAGCGAACTGGACGAAGCGGCGGTGCGCCTCGGTCTCCGGCTGGCGGCGGACATGCAAACAAGCATCAGGCTTACGGGATATGTCGGCAACAATGACGACCGCGCCGCCACCGTCCGTTCGGAGGAACTGGCGGAACGCGCGGATGCGCTGCGCCAGCAAAGCGGCCTCTGGGTCGTACCCGTCTTCGTCGGCGGCGACACACTCCATGAGGCGGGGCGCGAGACGTCCGAGGGCACCGTCGCCGTCGTCCCGGTCGGTGACGACTGGTACGCGCAGGAGGACTTCGGCCACCCGGCGGCGGAACTGGCCGAACTGACCGCCTGCCCGATGTTCGTCGTGCGCGCGGCGGGCAGGGTCGGCGTGGCGATAGACGGCAAGACGAAACGGCGCATCGGTCGCTCCTCCCGCGAGGCTGTCCCGGTCGGGCGTTCATAAATGTACGAAGTGTGTGCCACGGAATTCTCACAGAAGATAGAGAGTCATTGGTACCATTCATCCGAAACCTGGCACGTTGCATACCTCGGCTAGAACAAACAATGGACGACATCCGATATTTGATGTTATAACGCACGCCTGAGCGGACTTACCGCCATCATCGCCCGCGCCGCAGGCAGGAAGCGAGAATAAGCGTGCATCGGTACCACCACGCGCGACGCACTATCACCGTTTCCACGTTGTTTCTGCTCCTGGGGCTTGCCGTACCGACCGTCTCGGTGCGCGCCGCCACCATGTTTACCGTTGGCACCTGCGATGAGAGTTCCTTCCGCACTGCGGTCAGTGATGCGCTCGCCGCCGGCTCCGGCAACACGGTGATATTCGGGTGCAGCGGATATATCAGCCTCACCAGCGTCGGCGGCGGGACCATATCAATCGGCCAGAAACTGACGATCGACGGCAACGGGCACTTCCCGACGATTCGGGGCAGCGGCTTCACGCCTTTCGCCGTCAGTTCCACGGTGACGAACTTCACTGTCAATGGACTGATCGTTGCGAGCGTCCCGAATGCCGGTGTGAGCGGGAACGGTGGTGGCATTGTGAACAACGGCGGCAAAGTAACAGTGACCAATAGCAGCTTCGAAAATCTCTCCGCGACGGTCGGCGGCGGCATGTACAACGATGGCGGCACGGTGACGGTGACGAATAGCGCCTTCATCACCAACCGCGCCACGGGCGGAGGCGGTGGGCTTTACAACTACTATGGCACGATGACCGTGACGAACAGCACCTTCTCCGGCAACAGCGCGAACGACGGGGGTGGCATCGTGAACAACGACGGCGCGCTGATCGTCACGAGCAGCACCTTCACCGGCAACGCCGCCACTGCCCCCGCCTCTTGGCCCGGCCCGCCCGGCGGTGGCATCTACAGCGAAATTCACACCGGCGGTAAGTACACGACGTTGACGAATACGCTTGTCGCCAACAGCCCGCGCGGCGGCGACCTCGGCGGCGCGTTCCTCGGCTACAATAACCTGATCGACGACGCGGCCAGCGGCACCGGCCTCATCGACCGCGTCTACGGCAACATCGTCGGCCATCCCGCCCTACTGGGCGCGCCCTGTCGCTGTTGGAGTGTCGTCACGGATGTCCCGATCCTCCCCGGTTCCCCGGCGATCGACGCGGGCGCGTCGGTCGGCAGCAACGTCGACCCCCGCTTCGGCACCGTCCTCGCCACGGACCAGCGCGGCTATGCGCGCCTCGGCACGCCGGACATCGGCGCTGTCGAGTCGCAGGGCTTCACGATGACCCTCACGAGCGGCGACCATCAGTCTGCTCCCCGCGCTGCCGCGTTCCCCGCCCCGCTCGTTGCCACGGTCTCCAGCACACTCGGCGACCAGGTAACGGGTGGGGTCGTCACCTTCACCGGCCCCGATACCGGCGCGGGGATCGTGCCCAGCCCCGTGACTGCAATGATCGGCGGCAACTTTGCGAGCGGGCCGAGCAGTGGGGCGAACGGGCCCGCGAGCATGCCCGTCACCGCCAATAGCACGGTGGGCGCGTACCCCGTTATTGCCTCGGTGAGCCGCGCGAACCCAAGCGTCACATTCCACCTCGCCAATGACCCACTGTTCACCGGCATCTCGCCACCCTCCGGCGCGACGAGCGGCGGCGGGGCGGTCTCCCTCACCGGACACGACTTCGGCACGAGCGCCGCGAATGTGTCGGTGACGTTCGGCGACGCTTCGGCGCCTGTTCGTAGTGTGACGTATACGACAATCACCGTGACCGCACCGGCGCACGGGGTAGGGGCAGTAGATATGGTGGTAACGGTGAACGGCGCGACCGCCACACTCGGGCAGGGATACACGTACGGGGTGGTGCAGCCGCTGCCAGGTCCGCAGCTGCCCGGCGGGTCGGGTGCGTCGGTCAGTCCGCTTCCCCTCTCGCGCCCGCCCGGTACGCCGCTCACGCCCCCACCGAGCCCGCTGCCCCCGCCCCGCTGACAGGAATGACCCGGTCCCCGGCTGCCGCTCTGTGTCTGACTGACTCGAAAATCGCCCGCCCGAGGTTCGTCGTGCGCGCGGCAGGCCGAGTCAGTGCGGCCACGAACGGCAAACCCAAACGCCGTACCGGTCGCCCCGCCCGCGATGCTGTACCGGCCGGGCGCTGACTTCTCGCGGCGTCGTGCGGCTGCACCTGCATACTTTACGCCACCCTCGCGCCGGCCCCGATCTCCCATCTACATGATTTAACCGATGCGTAGCGTCCCACACGGGCGGTACGATTGGCAATGTCGGGACATGGGCGGACACCGCCGCACTCGAAGATGGCGGCGGTGCCACTCGGTATGTGAGCAACAGGAAGCGAGACAAAGGGATGACAACGCGCGGTATCGGTCAATGGCTCACGATGGTCGCCCTCTTCGCTTCATTGCTCGTTCCTTCCGTGCCCGCGCGCGCCGACACGATGCTGGCGGTGAACAGCTCGGACGACCCCGCGACGGGTACGGCCGCGCACTGCGCCACGCCGAACGCGGGCACCTGCACACTGCGCGACGCCGTCGCCGCCGCCAACGCTACCACCGGCGCCACGATCACCATCTCCACCGCACTCACCGCAGCGATCACGCTCGCGAGCCCGCTCGCGGTGAGCAGCGCGATGACAATTCAGGGTGGCGGGGAGCTGCGTACGCGCATCGTCGCGACGAGCATGAGCAACGATTTGTTCGACGTGAGCGCGAGCGGTCCCGTGGTATTCATCGGTATGGCGATAGCGTCCGGCAAGAACGGCATCTCCATCACCGGCACGGGCGGCGTGACGGTCACGGCGTGCAGCCTGATATTCAACGCGAACGCCGGCCTCTTCAATGGCGCGGCGGGCACGGTAATCGTGACGGGCAGTTCCCTCTCCGCCAATGGGCGCGGGCTCGCCAACGTCGAGCTCGGCACGGCGCAGGTGGCGGACAGCGCCTTCGTCCAGAACGCCAATGCGGCCGCCGCATCCGGCGGCGGCGGCATCGTCAACAATGGCACGATTACCATGACGAACAGTACCCTCACACAGAATTCCAGTGACGGGAAGGGCGGCGGTATCTATAGCTATCTCGGCACGGTGACGGTGACGAACAGCACGTTCACCGGCAACTCCGCGTCCAATGGTGGGGGTATCGCCATCGTCGGCGCCACCGCGACGGTGACGAACAGCACCCTCGCCGGCAACTCTGCGACCACGGCAGGCGGCGGCGTCTACAATCAAGGCACGCTGACCGTCACGAACAGCACCATCGCGGGCAATGCCGCGAGCCCCTCATTTGGCGGCGGCATCGCGGACGGCACGATCAACGCAACGAACACGCTGATCGTGGACAACACGGGGAGCGGGGATGTCGACACATCCCTTGCCACCAACAGCCACAATCGCACCGGCGCATTCATCTTCGCCGACCCCGACCCGAAGATGCCGCAGGACCACGGCGGCCCGACAAAGACGCTCGCCCTCCCCGCCGGTTCCCCGGCCATCGGCGCGGGCGATCCCGCCGCCTGCGCCGCCGCACCCGTCGGCGGCATGGATCAGCGCGGCATCCCTCGCCCTGCCACCGTCTGCGACATCGGCGCCTACGAGACGCCCGGCAAGACTCTCGCCGTCACCTCCACGGGTCCCAGCCCGAGCGGCAACGTCCCCGTGACGGTGATCGCCACCGACGGCTTCGGCGGTGCCATGCCCGGCTACCGGGGCGCCGTCCATGTCGCCTCGACCGATCCGGCGGGCGCGTCCGCCGATTACCAGTTCACCGCGACAGACGCCGGTCGCCACACCTTCCCGGCCCTGTTCGCCACAGCGGGTGACTGGACCGTCACGGCGACCGACACCGCCTTGACGGGGAGGGGAACGGCGCACATCCCGGTTTTGGTCGCGAGTGTCGGCCCGAGCAGCGGCGATGTTGGCGGGGGCGGGACGGTGGCGATCGCGGGGACGAACTTCGGGGCGGACCGGTTGGGAATCGGCGTGACGTTCGGCACTAAGGCAGCGATGGTGGAGCAGGTGACGAGCACGACTATCACGGTACGCGTGCCCGCGCACGCGGCGGGAACGGTGGACGTGACGGTGACAGTGAACGGCGTGAGCGGGAGGGGCACTGGTGTATACACGTACGGGGTGGCGCAGCCGCTACCGAGTCCGCAGCCGCCCGCCGGATCGGGTGCGTCGGTGAGCCCGCTGCCCCTTTCCCGCCCGACCGGTCCGCCGCTCGTACCTCCGCCGAACCCGCTCCCCCCGCCCCGCTGACGGCAAGACAAGGCTTACGTCACGGAAAGACATATGCACCTCGCATCACGCGCGCGGAAGATCGGCGGCACATCGTCTCACATCATCTTCAGGGCAGGAAAGAAATGCCGTAGAGCACGATGCCGCCGAGCGAGCAGATAACAGTCCCTACAGGGACACTTAGCGGATTCAGTGCCGCATCTGGCCGTGTGGGAGAACACACGCCCCTATATATGGCAGTCGCTGAACCCAAGATCTCATAAGTGTCCCTGTAGGGACTATTATCGGACCCAACATGCACGTAGTGATAGGGATATGCTTGGAGGATT
>JBPCMC010000382.1:0-5900 GCA_051002645.1 Thermomicrobiales bacterium | reverse complement strand
ACCGTGAATGCGCGTACCTGATCGGCATCTGCTCGCACGCACGCCCCGACGACTGCGGTCGCCGGGATTTTTTGTGCCCCCGGCGCGTTACTCCGTACCGGGAGGTAAGCCGGATGGTCGGGACACTTGAACGCACGCAACAGACGACGCCACAGTCGCCGGGGGCCGCCGACGCACCGCGACAGAAAAGGGTGCGATCGCGGCGGGGCGCGACCTGGCTCAACACGCTCGCCCCGCTCGCCGCCTTCGCGCTGCTGATCGCGGTCTGGAAGATCGTCGTCGTTGTCGGGGGCTATCCGGCCTTCCTGCTGCCGCCGCCGGAGACGGTCGCGCGCTCGTTCTGGGACGCGCTGCGGAGCGGTATTCTCTGGCCGCATATCCGCACGACGTTGATCGAGGCGGGCTATGGCGCGCTGCTCGGCATTACGGTCGCCTTCGTGCTTGGCTACATCGTCGTGCATCTGCCGCTGCTGGACCGCGCCATCGCGCCGGTGATCGCGGCGAGCCAGGCGCTGCCCGCCGTCGCCATCGCGCCGATCATCATTCTCTGGTTCGGTACCGGGCTACTGCCGAAGGTGCTCATCTGCGCCCTGATCGTCTTCTTCCCCGTCCTCGTGACGTGGACGGTCGGGCTGCGCGGTATCGACCGGGCGCTGATCGACGTAGGTCGCATCTACGGCGCGAGCCGCTGGCAGATGCTCCGCTACGTCGAGATTCCCCTCGCCCTCCGGTCGCTGCTCGGCGGCGTGCGCATCGCCTTCACGCTCGCCGTGACGGGCGCGGTGATCGGCGAGTTCGTCTCCGCGAACCGGGGGCTCGGCTACCTGCTCAAGCAGGCGGAGTTCCTCTACGACACGCCGCTGAAGTTCGTCGCGCTCTTCTGCCTGATGGCGATTGCCGCACTCGGCTACGCCGCCGTTGCCCTACTCGAACGTTTGCTGCTTTCGTGGGAGGAAAACTGATGCATCGCCGTACCTTGCTGATCGCCGCCGCCAATGCGTCGATTGGCGCCCTGCTCGCCGCCTGCGGTTCATCGAGCGCAACCGCCACGCCGAATGCCACCGCAGCGAACTCGATCAGCCCGCCCGCGCTTCCGCGTGCTACAACCAGTGCGGCGAGCACGACAGGCGCACCCTCCGTCGCCTCCGGCACGCCGCTGACGAGCGCCAAACTCGCCATCAGTTACATCCCAAATGTCCAGTTCGCGAACTTCTACGTCGCGGACGCGAAGGGCCGCTTCGCCGCCGAGGGCTTGAAGGTCGAATACGACTACGGCACGACGACGGACTACATGACCCTGCTCGCGCGCGGCGAGCGGGATTTCCTCAACGCGAGCGGTGACGAGGTGGCGCTGGCGCGGGCGCAGGGATTGCCCGTCGTCTACATCGCCGCCGTCTACCAGCAATACCCGATCGCCATCTTCGCTCCGAAGGGCAAGGGGCTGACGGACGCGCAAGCGCTGACGAAGATGAAGGTCGGCTTGCCCGGCAAGTTCGGCTCGACCTACATCGGCTACAAGGCGATCCTCTATGCGAACAAGATCGACGAGAGCAAGGTGAACGCCGTGGAGATCGGCTTCACGCAGGCGCAGTCGGTGCAGCAGGGCAAGGTGGACGCGGCAGTCGGCTTCACGAATAACGATCTGGTCCAACTGAAAGCGCAGGGTGTGGATGTGGATGCGTTGCGCGTCTCCGATGTCTACAATCTGCCCGCCCCTGGCATCGCGACGAGCGAGAAGATGCTCGCGGACCACCCCGATACGGTGCGCGCCTTCCTCCGCGCCGTGATCGCCGGGATGCGCGATACGCAGGCCGACCCGAGGGGCGCGTTCGCGGAGGTGCTGAAGAGCGTCCCTGAGGCCGCGAACTCCGCCACCGTGCAGCAGCAGGTCCTCGCCGCGACCATCGAACTCTGCGGCGACCCCGCCAAGTACGGCACGATCGACCCCGCCGCCTGGACGCGAATGACCACCTTTATGAAAGAGACCGCCCTTGTCAAAGGCGACCCGAAACCCGAGGAGATGTACACAACCAAGTTCCTCCCGTGAAACCCAGGGAATGAACCACAGAGGCACAGAGGACACAAAGAGGGAAAAGAGAAAGAGAATAGAAAACGCGCAAATCTCCGTTTCATGCTTTTCTCTTCTCTGCGTCTCCTCTGTGTCCTCTGTGCCTCTGTGGTTAGGCGTTTCCCCGTAAGGCAATCGTCACTTTCCCCGCGTATACTGATCAAAGAATCGGCGCGCGAGGAGAACGAGATGGACAAGCGGCGGGCGATATGGATCGGGTTCGCGGCGGGCGTGGTGGCGACCGCGCTGATGGGCATCGTCATGCTCGTCATCCGCATGGCGGCGGGCGTGCCGACGTACCCGGAGTTGATCGGCAACGCCCTCGGCGCGCATGTGCCGATCGCGCTCTTCAACGCCTCCACCGGCACGCTCGGCACGGAGACGAAACCCGCCCTCTTCTCGCTCCTCACCGCGATCATGGTGCTGGTCGGCGGCGCGCTCGGCATCGTCTATGCAGGGTGGCTCGCCCGGCCTGACGGGGGCTGGAGCGGTTTGCTCTTCCCCGCCGTCCGGCTCGGCGGCATCGTCTGGCTCGTCGTCATGCTCCTCCTTTCACCCATCGTCGGCGCGGGCTTCCTCGGCGCATCGCTCCGCGACGGGCCGACGGGCTATCTCCTCACCGGGCTGCTCCTTTTCGGCCTCTACGCCGCCACCCTCGCCGGGATGACAGAAGCGATACGTCGCGCCTTCTCGTCGCCGGTGATCGATCCGAGCAAGAAGAAAGCGGCGCAGGTCGCCGTCGATGAACGCCGCCGCGCGCTCCTGCACAACGTCGCCATCGGCGCGGCGGTCCTCTCGCTCGGCGGTCTCTTCGTGCAGGTGCGCCGGTTTGCCTTCCACACCGTGCCGGGCGATCTCCCGGCCTCGTCAGCGGCCCCGACGCCCGCCGAGCAGCAGGCGGCGGCCATCGCGCAGGCGGCGCGCGCACAGGCGGGCCCGGCGACCGACCCGGCCTTCGCAACCGTCGCGGCGAAACTGCCCGCCGAAGTGACGGACGCCGACAACTTCTACGTCATCTCCAAGAACTTCAGCGACCCCGTCGTGCCTCTCAACAAGTGGCAGATCAAGATCGACGGTCTCGTGGAGAGCCCATTTACGCTGACCTACGATGACCTCCTTGCGATGCCGAGTATCACCTTCCTACGCACGATGGAGTGCATCAGCAACGACATCGGCGATCACTTAATCAGCAATGGTCAGTGGACGGGCGTGCCCCTCCACATGGTGCTGGAGAAGGCGGGCGTCAAGTCGGGCGCGATCAAGGTGCAGTTCACCGCATACGACGGCTACACGACTGCCATCCCGATCACCGAGGCGATGGAGCAGCAGACGATCCTCGCCTACCACCTGAATGGCGTGCCATTGCCCACGCGCCACGGCTACCCGGCGCGGCTGATCTTCCCCGCGCACTTCGGCATGAAGAACCCGAAATGGATCACCGGCATCACCCTCACCAGCGACGACTATCTCGGCTACTGGGAGCGGCAGGGCTGGACGGATAGCTCGGTCGTCCAGACGATGTCGCGCATTGACACACCGACGCGCAAAGATACGCTCGCCGTCGGTGTCGAGACGGTAATTGCCGGCATCGCCTACGCGGGCAATCGAAGCATCTCCAAGGTCGAAGTGAGCGCGGACAACGGCGAATCATGGCGCGATGCCGCACTTCAGCCGCCGCTCGGTCCGCTCACCTGGGTCTTCTGGGCCTATCGCTGGACGCCGCCCAAAGCGGGAAATTATGCAGTTCTCGTCCGCGCCACCGACGGCGCCGGCACCCTGCAACCCGCCGAAAAAACCGACCCCATTCCCCTCGGCGCCACTGGCTATCACCGCGTCTCCCTCACCGCCCGGTAGGGGAGGGGGACTAACCACAGAGGCACAGAGAGCACAGAGAAAACACAAAGAGGAGAGAAAATTCATTGTCGTTTTCTCTGTTCCCCCTCTGTGGTTAGTCCCCCGTTTCAGTAGCCCGCTTTGATGTCGACGGCGTCGCGGAGGGTGTCACCGGCGAGGAAGCGGCGGATGTTGTCGACGAGCAGGTCCATGCCGCGCTCCCAGTAGTGCGGGGTGCTGGCGGCGGTGTGGCCGGTGACGAGGACATTCGGCATCTCCCAGAGCGGAGAGTCGGGCGGCAAGGGTTCGGGCGTCGTGACATCGAGGCCCGCGCCCGCCAGCGTGCCGCCCCGCAGTACGGCGACCAGCGCCTCCTGATTGATTAAGGCTCCCCGGCCGATGTTGTAGAGGTGGGCGGTGCGCTTCATCTGCGCGAGTTCGTCCCGATCGATCGTGTACTTCGTCGCGCTCGTCAACGGCAGGCAGAGGCAGACATGGTCGGCCTCTGCGAGCAGTTCCGGCAACTGCTCACTCGCCAGCAAGCGCGCGACGTAGGCGGGCTTGTGGCTCGGGTGCCGCTGGATGCCGAGCACCCTCATGCCGATGCCGTGCGCCTTGCGCGCCAACTGATCGCCGATCTCGCCCATGCCGATGATACCGAGCGTCTGGCCACCCAGTTCGAAGGTGGGCAGGGCCGCGTCATCCTCCGGCCATTGGTGCTGGTCCTGCTGATGGAAGAGGGGCCGCAGGCCGCGCGCGAAGGCGAGCATCATCGCCAGGACATGCTCGGCGATATTCGGCGCGGCGATGCCGCTGAAGTTCGTCAGGAGAATGTCGCGCTCCGCGAGCGCTTCGATGGGCAGATTCTCGACACCCGCGCTCGTCGCCGCCACCCAGCGCAGTTTCGGCGCGTCCTTCAGGGTATCGGCAGCGAGCGAGGCCGCGCCAATCAGCGCATCGGCTTCGCCGATCTCCTCCCGCAAGGCTTCCGGTGTGATGCAGACGGGAAAATCCGCCTCCGGGAACTCCTGCTGCAGCCGTTCAAGGTAGCGCGCCTCCAATGGCACCTGCACAATCAACGTCGCCTTTTGCTTGCTCTTACCCGTGCCCACATCCCGCTCCTCACGCACACGCCGACCACAGCGCCATATCGCGCCGCATACACGATCCCTCGCACGCTCGGTGCCACTCAGTTGGTAATGTTGCTCTCCGCGACGGCTCGGACGACACCGTCGAATCCCTTTGCCACGACGAGGGCGAGCGTGTCGGAGACGAGTTCATTGAGCGAGACGCCCTGCCGATCTGCCTCCCGCACGAGCGCGGTATGGACGGGTGGCGGGACACGAACGAGGAACTTGCCGCTCTTCATCGGCGTATCCTCAATCGCGCTCGGCGGTGGTACCGGCCTACCGAGCGAAAGTGCGGTTGCGATCCATGCCCGCTTCGCATCCTCAGCGAGCGCCAACATCTCCTCTATCGTGTCGGCTGCCGCGATATGCCCCGGCAGTTCGGGAATCTCGCCACACCATGCGCCATCATCTTCATCGCGCCAAATCACGAGCCGGTACGGTCGTGCCGCGAGTGTCTCGACTTCCGGCGTGATGTCGACTTCTTTTACTCGCTGTTTTGACAATGTATGCCCCCTATTGCAGCTCTTCTGCCCGACTTCGCCGCGCCTCAATGACCATGTCGATCGCCGCTATTGCCCGTTTCACATAGATAGCCAACACATGCGTGTTACCGCCATGCGGTACGGGAACCGTTAACTCTCCGGTGTAATCCGCGTGCGTATAGACATAGTGAGACGAACCACCGCGCGCTTGTCGAACCTCGAAGTCGTACCAGAGCAGGAGTGTGTTGAGATCGGCGGCGGGGGGTGTGTCCTGTCAAGTGTGTAAATACATGATGCGGTTCCGTCGAAAGGTCGAAAGGTCGAATCAGTCCGCCGCGATTAGGGTCGGCAGTTCCTGCTGCCGCTGAATCACGCTCGCCAGCGACT
>JBPCMC010000381.1:0-4664 GCA_051002645.1 Thermomicrobiales bacterium | reverse complement strand
CTTCTTCCTCCCCCCCCCTACACCCCCCTTTCTTCGCGTGTTTCGTCCTCCCCCTCACACCTCGCACGCACTCAAACCCCCCCGCCACCAGTCTACACGGGCGGCGGTAATCCGAGCGACGCCACGGCCCACGGGAGCGCCTGCTGCAGTTGGGTCAACTGCACGCCCCGCACGCGCAGCGCACCGGGCGGGTGCGGCAATCCGGCGCGCGCCGCGAAGAAGCCCGCCATCAGTGCGGCCAACTCCGGCGCATCCGGCAGGATCGCCGTCGGTGGTGGCCCACCCTCGGCGGCGAGACTGGGTAGCCACGCCGCGACATCGACCAATGCATTCCCCCGACACGCCAGGTTCCAATCCACGAGCACCGCCCGCGCGCCGACGAAGCAGATGTTATCGCTCCGCACGTCGAGATGCAGGAGGCTCTCGCCATCGAGGGCAGCCCCCGCGTCCGCCGCGACGAGGATGGGAAGCGCCGCATCCAGCCATGCCGCCGAACAGAGACCGAGCGAGAGGAAGGGCGCCGGATCCGCCGCAACCACGCGCCAGCTGCGGAGCTCGCTGTGGCGCACCGCGATGGGCGGAGTATCCGGCGGGGGCGGCGTCGCGGCGATAGCGGCGAGCGCGGCCCGCACCTGCTCGACGCGCACCGGCGACCACGGCGGTGGCCACGCGGCCCGGCTCAAGTCTTCCAGAACGAGCACCGGCGCCTCGCCATCCTCCCAGCCGAGCATGGTCGGCAGGAAGTCCCCGCAAATCCGGGAGTAGACGCCATACTCAGCGCGCAGCCACGCCGACGTGTCCGGCGTCGTCCCCACCTTGACGAAAGCGGAATCGCCCGTCGCGAATCGCACGACCCACCGTCCGGCCGGCGTGTAGCCGCGCCGCATCGGCGTCCACATGACCGGATCGGCACCCTTCAGGCGCGCAACGCGGTCTCTCAGGTCGGGCGACGGCGTCAATGATTGCCTCGCTTGTCGGATCGGTGCACAGGCGGGATTCCCCGGCGAGATTGTACACGTACCATCGGCGGATTGGCCGCGATCCAGCGTCGGGGTATCGCCTCACCGCACCAGAAAGCCGCGCCCGGCCTCATCGTCGGGGTCGAGGACGAAGGTGTGGTAGCCGGTGATGAAGCCCCGACCGCCGATTTCCGGGATAATCGCCGGGTACTCGCCCACCTGTGTCTCCGCGATGGCGCGGCCCGTGAAGCGCGTACCGATGATGCTCTCGTTCGTCCATTCCTCGCCGAGCGGGAGCGTGCCGCGCGCGACGAAGGCAGCGGTCGTGGCGGCGGTGCCGGTGCCGCAGGGCGAGCGGTCCACCTCGCCTTCCGCAAAGACGGTCACATTGCGCTGTCGCGCCTCCTCCCCTGCCGCCGGGCCGGTGATGATCGTGCCGTAGATGCCCTGCAACTCCGGCTCCGTCGGATGGACGATTGCGGCGGCCGCCTCCACCGCGTGCTTGACCGCCATGCCGCGCGCAATCAGTTCCGTGACGCGCTCCGGACGCACCGTAATATTAGGGGCGAGCGCCGTCGCCGCGACGAGCGCATAGAACGCGCCGCCAAAGACGACATCGACCGTCACCGGCCTGCCGTCCAGATCGATTCGCAATCCGGCGGTGTGCACAAAGGACGGCACATTGCGGAAGGTGACACGCCGCACCCGGTCGCCGTCGATCTCCGCGCGGGCGCGGATGAACCCGGCGGGCGTGTCGTAGCCGACCTCCGTCACCGGGCTGGTGCGCGGCACCTGGCCCGTTTCGAGCAGCGCGGTGGTGAGGGCGATGATGCCGTGGCCGCACATCGTGCTGTACCCTTCATTGTGCATGAAGAGGACGCCGTACGCCGCCTCGGCGGTGACGGGCGGCGTGAGGATGCAGCCGTACATATCGGCATGGCCGCGCGGCTCCCACATTAGGATGCGGCGGAGGTCGTCGTAGTGCGCCAGCATCGCCCGCCGCCGGGCGAGGATCGTCGCGCCTGGCAGCGGCGGCAGCCCCGCCGTGACGATCCGCAGCGGCTCCCCCGCCGCGTGCGCATCAATCGTCGTGATCGTCCGCGAACCAGGCATTCACGCTCCTCCGGAGGTCGAAACCGTTTGAACCACAGAGGCACAGAGGACACAGAGGACGCAGAGAAGGCAAAGAGGATTGGAGAAATGAAATATTCTCTTCTCTCTGTGAGCTCTGTGTCCTCTGTGGTTCAAATGGTTTCCGTCAGAAATGCAGAGACGGCGGCGCGGTAGGGCTCGTACTGCTCGCGGCGGATGTTGTGGCCCGCGCCGGGGATATGGACGACGCGGCCCGTACGCCAGAGGTGCGACGCTTCCTCCGCCACAGCAGGGGTGACGATGCCGCCGCGCTCCGAGTCGGCGGTGATCAGGAGCGCCGGACAGGTGATTTTACCGACGATGTCGCGCCAGGGTGGGCGGGGCGCGTTCCGCTCCTTGACGACATCGAGATTGAGTTGCGCCTTGGCGTCCGCCCAATACATCGTGTCGATCTCCGGCCATTCGGGACGTTCCTTCGCGGCCTGGGCGCGGCGCGCGTCGGGGCTCAATGCCTTGAACGCCCGGTTCCACTCCGCCCACTCCGGGCCGCCGAGTGCGGCGCGGCTGCCCGCCCCCGTGGTGGCGCTATTCTCGGCGAAGGGCGGCGGCGGCTCATCGCGCCACGGTGGGTCTTCCAGCGCGATACCCCGCAGGCGATCCGATGCCTCGGCGGCGACCCCGGCGGCGGTCGCCGCGCCCATCGAATGGCCGATCAGCGCCGGACGATCCAGACCCAATGCGTCGATCACCGCCAGCACGTCGCCGGCCGCCCGCGCGCGGAACCCGTGCTCCGGCCCGCCCGACTGCCCGTGCC
Organism: Thermomicrobiales bacterium; assembly: GCA_051002645.1. Classification (GTDB taxonomy): domain Bacteria; phylum Chloroflexota; class Chloroflexia; order Thermomicrobiales; family JALYUS01; genus JALYUS01. The sequence goes on along the minus strand of JBPCMC010000381.1, from coordinate 1,799 downwards.
CGATGGCGTCGATCATCACGAGGTCATAGTCCGGCGCGAGGTCGGTCGCGAGGCGCATCCAGACCAGCCCCATATCGGTGAAGCCATGCAACAGCACGACGGGCGGCTTGCCGCGCTCGCCCATCCGGTAGTAGTGAATGTTCGTCCCACCGACCGGCACATCACCTTCGGTCCATGCAGCCATTGCTTCTTCCTTTCTCGTGGATTACCCGCGCCACCACCGATGGCGGTGAGTGTATCGCATCGACGTATTTGGTGGGTAGGGCGTATGTGTTCTCGGATCGGTCGGGGAACCTCACCCCCTGCCCCCTCTCCATTGCGATGGAGAGGGGAAGCAAATGCGGGGAGAGCATATCGGTTGCGATAAGCCACGACAATCTACTTGAGACACCCCTCTCCATCGCGGGCGCCCTCTGGGCAGGTGAGAGGGGAGGAGGTGAGGTTTGCCGCCGGTCGCCGGTATGGGCGTGATCGGATACGATAGCCACCGCACAGGTGGGAGGGCTTTATCATGCGGCTGATTTCCTGGAATATCGCCCGCGCGGGGTCGGAGCGGATTCCCTATCAAGTCGCCGCGCTCGCCGCCCGCTGCCCGGATATCGTCGCCTTACAGGAAGTGCGCATCAACCGCGTTGCGGAGTACGGCAAGGCGCTGCACGGCGCGGGACTGCCGTACATTGTCGATGGGTTCGATGGGTCAGCGGGGCCGTTCACGGGCTCCCGCGCCGCCGGGGTGCTCGTCGCGAGCCGGTGGCCGTGCGCGGTCGTGCCGGGTGCGCGCGACGCGTGTTGTCTGCCGTGGCCGGAACGATTGCTCTCCCTCGCCATCGATGCGCCATTCGGACGTGTCGAATGCCATACCGTCTACGTCCCGATCGGCTTCCCCAACCGGGATTTCGCCGTCCGTATCGGCACGCTCGAAGGGCTCGCCACCGGCCTCGGGTGCGACACGGGCGGGCACCGTCTCCTCTGCGGCGACTTCAATCTGCCGCAATCCGAGACGGTGGACGGCGAGGTGATCACCTTCGGCCAGACTCGGCGCAAGAGTGGCGCTTTCGCGATCACCAACGCGGCAATGCACGCGAGCGAGCGGCGCGTCCTCACCGGCCTCGCGGCATTCGACCTCACGGATGTCTACCGCGCACTCCACGGCTACGAGCGGCAGGAGTTCAGTTGGTATCACCCCGTCTCAAACAACGGCTTCCGCCTCGATCATGTCCTCGCCTCCCGCTCGCTGCGGGCACGGGAATGCCGCTATCTCGATCAGTTCCGCACCGTTGAGAGAGAGAAATACCCCGGCCTCGGCTTCATGAAACTGAGCGATCACGCCGCGATGGAAGTCGATTTCGACCCCCTCCCCCAGCCCCTCCCCGGAGCGGAGAGGGGAGCCGTATGAACCCCCTCCCGTTCCGGGAGGGGGCAGGGGGTGGGTAGTCCCGGTCGCTTTACGGCTTTCCGGCATTCACGTACTATCGTCGCCATTCGGAGCGTGCGACATCAATCATCCGATCCATGCGAAGGAGAACGACCGTGAAGATTGCCCGCATCGAGCAGTTCTTTCCCCGGCCACGGATGCGCCTGGTGAAGATCACGACGGACGACGGCACGGTCGGCTGGGGCGAGTCCACGCTGGAGAACAAGCCGAAGAGCACGATGGCCGCCACCGAGGAACTGGCCGACTACCTGATCGGCAAGGACCCGCTGCGCATCGAGCACCATTGGCAGCACATTTATCGCTCCGCCTTCTTCCGGGGCGGCAATGTGCTGATGAGCGCGCTCTCCGGCATCGACCACGCGCT